>JBBQYN010000041.1:0-12351 GCA_038208655.1 Actinomycetales bacterium | reverse complement strand
GCCGGTAGCGGTGACGCCCATCAGGAGCAGGTCCGTGGCAACATCGGCCTGTAACTGGCGCAGGGTGCGCTTGTTCGGGTCGATGTCGGCACTCGGGGTGGCGATGACCGCTTCCGGGATCGCGTTTGCCCGGTCCGTGGCTTCCGCCTCGGCTTTCGCGGCGGGCTGCGCTTTCTTCAGCGAGGTGGCGACATCGGTGATGCGGTTGTAAATCGCGGAGGCGTCTTCGCTGGTGACGTACATCTCCAGGTAGCTCATGCCGTCCGGCGCCGGGGTGAGGCGCATCCACCGGTCTTTCAGGGCCTTCTTGCGGCGCACGGCGATGGACTCCGGGTGCAACAGCTCCCGCAGCCGAATCGTCCTGTCCCGCAGTTGCCCCGGGGTGAGTCCCTCGATCTGGTCGAGGATACGTTTTTCAAACTCGGCCCAGACGGATTCGGGCAGGCTCGCGGCCTGGTCGATGATGATCTGCGCAGGCCGGTAACTGATGATTCCGTCAGAGAGGGCTTGCAGGGTGCGGGGCAGGCCGTGCATCAGCATGTCACTCTCAAACAGCAGGGCCCGGGCGGTTTCGTCGGACACGCGTTCCAGACAGGCGATCTCGGCGACCAGGCCCTCGATCGCGGCCTGCTGCGGGCTCCAGATGTGCTGTTGCCGGGCGGTTTTCCAGGCCGTGTTCTGCGGCATCCCGGTGCGGGCCTCGTTGTGCATCTCGGCGACCCCGGCCGCGCCACCGGCGTGAGTGATCGCCGGATCGTTCGGGGTACCGGTCTCTGCCATGGCCAACACGTAGAGGCGTACCCGGTCCAGGAGCGCGGCACGCTTCGCGTGCTCGTGGGACACGGCACGGCCCACCCCGGCCACCTCATCCAGCAGCACGTTCAGCGTGTCGGTGGGGGCGGGCATGATGGTCGTACCGTTCAGGCCACGACGGGCGATATAGCTTTTCGCTCGCTCCAGATCTTCGGCCTGGTTGGCCAATTGCACAGCGGTCGGTGGTGGCGCGATGGGTTCGGGAGCCGAGGCCCGGCGGGCTCGCCGGGACCGGGATTTCGGTTCCGAACGCCGCGGACGAGACGTTCGTGGGGGAGCCGGTGACTGATCCGGACTCAATCCCGGTACGCCTCCCGCAGGAGTTCCGGGAGGATTTTCTCCGTTGTGTTCCATACCGCAATTATCTCACTTTTAGTAACTCATGTCGAGAAAACCTCAGGAAAAGTTGGGTGAGATTGCGAGATGATTTCGCGATGGGCCGGTGCCGCGACCGAGATACGGAGAACGCACCGTGCGCGTTGATGCGCACGGTGCGTTGTCCGTCAGTGACGCCGGATCGTTACGACAGGGTGACGGCCGATCCCACGCCGCGGATGGCCGGGCTGTGGAACGTGGCGCCGAAGACCCGTTCGCTGGCGCCGACCCGGTCGAGGTAGGGTGTGATGCCGCCCATCTGGAACGGCCACCCGGCGCCGAGGATCATGCCGAGGTCGATGTCTTCGGCGGCGTGCACCACGTCGTCGTCGAGCATGCGCTTGATTTCGTCGGCGAGGCCGTCTTCCACGCGGGCCAGAATTTGCTCACCGGTCATCGGCGTGGTGCCGCCGGCGACGATGGCCACGGCGCCCTTGTCGAAGCCGGTGACCTTGCCCTTGGAGTCGCGCGTCAGGATCGTGCCGTGCTCCGCGAGACGGTGCAGGTTGGTGCTCTCGAAGAACCGGTCAGGGAAGGCGGCGTGGTGGGTGTCGAGAACGTGGGCACCCACCTTGAGGCCGACCAGTTCCAACAGCTCGAACGGCGTCATCGGCAGTCCGAAGGGCGCCAGAGCGCCGTTCACGACCTCGAACGGGGTGCCGGTGTCGACGGCGTGCATGGCTTCGCCGAGCAGCTTGGCGAGCACTCGGTTCACCACGAAGCCGGGAGCATCACGGGTGATGATCGCGGTCTTGCGCAGCTTTCCGGCCACGACCATGGCGGTGGCGAGGCTGACCTCGTTGGTGCGCGGGGTGTTGACCACTTCGATCAGGGGCATCACGGCGACGGGGTTGAAGAAGTGGAAGCCCACCAGTCGTTCCGGGTGCGCCAGATTCGCGCCGATCTGTTCCACACTGAGGGATGACGTGTTGGTGGCCAGGATCGCCTCGGGGGAGATGTGCTTCTCGATCTCGGCGAAGACGGCCTGTTTCACGCTGAGTTCCTCGAAAACGGCTTCGATGACCCAGTCGGCGTCGGCGAAGTCGGCCTTGTCGGTGGTGCCGGTCACGAGCGCGCGCAACCGGTTGGCCTCGTCGCCGGTGATACGTTTCTTCGTCTCGAGGGTGCCGATTTCGGTGTGGATGTACGCCACTCCCTTGTCGACGCGAGCCTGGTCGAGGTCGGTGATGACCACCGGAACTCGCAGGCGGCGCACGAACAGCAGGGCGAACTGGCTCGCCATGAGTCCGGCGCCGATCACCCCGACCTTCGTGATCGGGCGGGCGAGGGCTTTGTCGGGGGCTCCGGCGGGCCGTTTGGCGCGCTTCTGTACAAGGTTGAAGGCGTAAATGCTGGCCTGCAGCTGATCGCCGGCGATGAGTTCGGCGAGTACCTCGTCCTCGCGTTCGAAACCCTCCTCGCGCGTGCCGCTTTTCGCGGCCGCGATCAGGTCCAGGGCCACATAGGGGGACCGGGCGACGGTGCCGATGCGGTTGCTGAGCATTTTCCGGGCGATGCCGACGGCGGCATCCCACTTCACGAGCCGTTCGATCTTGCCGGGTTCGTGGGGGCGGGTGACCTTCACGGATCCGGAGATCACGCCGTCCGCCCACAGGATGGACTGTTCCAGGAACCGGGCCGGCGCGAACGACACGTCGGCGATGCCCAGGCCCAGGGCATCCGTGCCGGTCAGGGTGCGGTTGTTCTTCAGCGGGTTCTCGATGATGACCTTGAGGGCGTTTTCGATGCCGATCAGGTTCGGCAGCAGGTAGGACCCGCCCCAGCCGGGGATCAGGCCGAGGAAGACCTCGGGCAGCGCGATAGCGGGAACGCTGGTGTCGACGGTTCGGTAGTGCGCGTTGAGGGCGATTTCGAGGCCGCCGCCGAGGGCGAGCCCGTTGATGAAGACGAACGACGGCACCCCCACGTCGTGCAGGCTGCCCAGGGCGTGGTGGCCGAGCTGGCTGAGTAGTTTGCCGGTCTCGAGCGAGGGAATTTCGGCGACCTTGCTCAGGTCGGCGCCGGCCGCGAGAATGAACGGTTTTCCGGTGACGGCGACGCCGTGGATCTCACCGGCGGCGGCGCGGGCGCGGAGCGCGGTCATCGTCTGCGCGTATTCGAGCAGCGTGGCTGCGCCGAGAGTGTTGGGGCGGGTGTGGTCGCGGCCGTTGTCGAGGGTGACCAGGGCCAGCGTGCGGCCCTGTGACAGGGGCACGTCGCGCACGAAGGCGTGCGTGACCACTTCGTCGCCGCTGAGCTCGAGCAGCGGGGAGAAGTCCAGGGTGGTGTAGTCGGTCATCGTTTCGCTGCCTTCTTGTTGAAGTGCGGGTTTTCCCAAATGACGGTGCCGCCCTGGCCGAGGCCGATGCACATGGCCGTGACCCCGTAGCGCACCTCCGGGTGCGCGGCGAACTGGTGGGCGAGCTGGTTCATCAGGCGCACGCCCGAGGAGGCGAGCGGATGGCCGATGGCGATCGCTCCGCCGTACTCGTTGACGCGCGGGTCGTCGTCGTCGATGCCGAAGTGGTCAAGGAAGGAGATGACCTGCACCGCGAAGGCCTCGTTGAGTTCGAACAGGCCGATGTCGGTGATGTTCAGGCCCGCCTTGCGCAGCGCCTTCTCGGTGGAGGGGACCGGCCCCAGGCCCATGACTTCGGGTTCCACGCCGGCGAAAGCGAAGCTCACCAGTCGCATCTTCACGGTCAGACCGAGCTCTTTCGCGGCGCTGCCGCTGGCCAGGATGCAGGCCGAGGCGCCGTCGTTGAGACCGGAGGCGTTGCCGGCGGTGATGCGCCCGTGTGCGCGGAACGGGGTGCGCAGGGTCGCGAGGCCCGCCAGGGTGGTTTCCGGGCGGGGGGCCTCGTCGCGGGTGGCCAGGCCCCAGCCGGAGTTGCTGCGGGTGGCGACGGAGATCAGGTCGGGCTGGATCTGTCCGGCGTCGTAGGCCGCGGCGACCTTTTGCTGGCTGCGCAGCGCGAAGCGGTCGGAGCGTTCCTTGGTGTACGACGGGAACCGGTCGTGAATGCGCTCGGCGGTGGCACCCATGACGAGGGCGTCTTCACTGACGAGGCGTTCCGAGAGGAACCGTGGGTTCGGGTCGACGCCGAACCCCATCGGGTGGCGGCCCATGTGTTCCACGCCGCCGGCGATGGCCACGTCGTAGGCGCCGAAGCCGATGGCCGCGCCCATCATGGTCACCGCGGTCATCGCGCCGGCGCACATGCGGTCGATGGCGAATCCGGGCACGGATTTCGGCAGTCCGGCAAGCAGGGCTGCAGTGCGGCCCAGGGTGAGGCCCTGGTCCCCGGTCTGCGTCGTGGCGGCGATGGCGACATCGTCGACACGGTCCCCGGGCAGCTGCGGGTTGCGTTCCAGCAACCCGATCATGGCCTTGACCACCAGGTCATCGGCGCGTGTTTGGGCGTACATTCCCTTTTCGCCGGCTCGTCCGAACGGGGTGCGAACCCCATCCACGAACACAACGTCTTCTCTTTCGGCCACAATGCCTCCATCAATCAGTTCAGGTCATGGCTGATCCTAGGGGCCGACCCATTTCGGTGCGGAATCCTTTGCTTGTTCCTACGAATCGGTTTCCGGCTCGGCGGCTGGTTCTTGGTGATCTTCTACAAAAGCATCGGCGATTACTTGTGCAGACGCGTCAATTTGCCAGGGCCGGGCGCCGAGTTCCGCGAGGGCAGCCGCGATTGCTGCAGCGTCACCGTTCGCCGGCGGGGCCCAGCACACGCGGCGCAGGTAATCGGGGGTGAGAATGTTTTCCGCGGGAATGGCCAGGGTCTCGCTGAGTTCGCCCAGCGCGGTGCGAGCGGCCCGGTAGCGGGCGTCGGCCTCCGGGTTACGCTCCGCCCAGGCTCGGGGTGGCGGCAGTCCGTCGCTGGAAGCCCGCAGCTGGGGCAGCTCGCTCGTGGTCTGGGCAGTCTGAACGGCGGCCCACCAGCGGTCCAGCTGGGAGCGGCTGGCTCGCCCGGTGAATTCACGCAGGCCGGCGAGTGCCTGTCGGGTGCCCGGGTTCAGCTTGGCGGCCGCGACGATGGCGGCGTCGGGAATCAGCCGTCCCGGAGACACGTCGATCTCCTGGGCGTAGGCGTCGCGGGCCAGCCACAGCTCCCGGGCTACGGTGAGGTTGCGCACCCCGCGCACCGAGGACACACCCGACAGGCGGCGCCAGGGTTCGGCGCGCAGCGGTTTGGCTTCCTTGGCGAGCACGGCGAGAAACTCCTGCGCGGCGATCTCGGTCTTGCCGGCGTCCACGAGCATGGCCCGCATCTGGTCGTACAGGTCCGGCAGCAGTTCCACGTCGAGGGCAGCGTAGACGAGCCAGGACTCCGGCAGGGGCCGGGTCGACCAGTTCGCTGCGGAGTGCTCTTTTTTCAAGTGGATGCCCAGAAGCTCTTCGACGACCGTCCCCAGTCCCACGCGCGGCAGCCCCAGAAGTCGGGCACCCAGTTCCGTGTCGAAGATCAGCTGGGGGTCGATCCCCACCTCACGCAGGCAGGCGAGGTCCTGGCTGGCCGCGTGCAGAATCCACTCGGCATCGGCGAGGGCGTCGTTCAGTTCGCTGAAATCGCCGATCGGCGGAGGATCGAACAGAAAGGTGCCGGCGTCGCGGCGGTACACCTGGATCAGGTAGGCGCGCTGGGAATACGTGAACCCGGAAGCCCGTTCCGCGTCGATGCCGATCGGGCCGGTGCCGGCGGCGATCAGAGCGGTGGCCGCGAGGTAGCCCGCACGGGTATCGATCACCCGGTGCTGTTCCGTGTCTATGGTGCGGCCCTCGATGAGTTCGCGATTATCCACGTGCTGCTCGGCGTGCTGACAACATACTGATTCCTTCCCCGGCAGGGGGCAGGCCGGCGAGCATGCAGAGCAGCTCAACCCAGCCTTCAACGTGCGCGGTGAGGTTGTGGTCCAAAGGCGTCCAGGAAGCACGCAGTTCCAGTTTGGCACCATTGGGCGCCCCGGCAAGTTCGCCAAAGCCCGCCGAGAGCGTGGTTGTGGCCGTTCCTGATGCGCCGGCGTAGGTGGCGCCGAGGCCGTCGAGGGCGCCGAGCAGCCAGGTCCAGGTGACGTCGGCCAGGAACGGGTCCAGGCCGATGTCGGTTTCGAGGGGGGCGTGCGCGAAGCTGACGACGCGGAAGGCCCCGCCCCAGGCATCCGGTTCGTCGGGGTCGTACAGCAGCACGAACCGGCCGGTGCCCTGGTCTGAATCGCTGCCGTGACGGGTGGGAGCGATGTCGGCGGAGATTGCGGCGGCGAACGGGGCCAGGCCACGGGGGGCGGCGATCTCGGCGATCGTGACGTCGTTTCGGGGCGCTGCACGGCGCATCATGGCCAGGGCGGTGGTGAACTCCGCGGGGAACTGTTCCTCTGTTTCGGGCACGACAAAAGACTAGAGTTTTTTTGATCGGTGCCGGTGAGGCACGCCGGTCAGTTCGGAAGGTACGTATGGGAAATGTTCAGAAAAGTCCGCTAAGCACCCGCTCGGCCGCTGATCGCCGCGGTGGCAGGCTCGGCGCGGTGTCGGGTGTGGTGCTCGGCGGGGCGGCCGTGGCCGGCATGGTGTTGGCCGGAGCCGTGGTGGCCGGAACCGTGTTGGCCGGGGTCGTCACCGCCCTGATGGCGCGCGCCATTGTGACGCCGCCCCGCCCACGGGGTGATGACACCCGCATTCTGCACACGCGACCGGGCACGGTGACGCTGCAGGCGACACCGGATTCGGTGCTGCCGGGGGAGTACAGCTTCTTCTTCGGGCACGGCGCCGGCCATGCCCGGCTGGGCGCCGTACTGCAGCATGGCGCGGGTCTGGTGACGCGGCAGGTCATCCATGTGGACGGGGCTGACCTGGCGCTGAGCCGAACCGGTCGGTTCAGCGGGTGGGTGTACCGAACCCCGCACGACGTGGGCGGGGTGTCGGCCGAGGTTCAGGTGCCGACCCCGGCCGGTGACGCCCCGGCATGGTTGTTCCCGGCCGCAGTCGGCCCGGATGCCGCCGGTGCCGAGCCGACGGATGTCCCGGTGCTGCCCGCCGCGGTGCGCTGGGTCATTCAAGTGCACGGGCGTGGGGCCAGCCGGGAGGAGGCGCTGCGCGCCGTTCCCGTGTTCCGGGACAGCGGATACACGTCGCTGATTATCTCCTACCGCAACGACGGAGACGCGCCGCCGACGTACGACGGACGCTACGGCCTTGGCGATACCGAATGGCTCGACGTGGAGGCGGCGATCGACTTCGCGGTGCAGAACGGAGCCGAGAGCATCGTGCTGATGGGCTGGTCCATGGGCGGGGCGATCGCGCTGCAGGCCGTGACGCGCACCCGGTTTGCCGGATGCATCAGCGGTGTGGTGCTGGAATCACCGGTCATCGACTGGGCCGACGTACTGGCGCACCAAGGCGCCTTGAACCGGCTGCCGGTCGGCGTGTCACGGGGCGCCATGGCCGTGATGGGGTGGCGTTTCGGGGGCCTGCTGACCGGGCAGAGCACGCCGATCAATTTTCGTCGCCTTGACTTCGTGACACGGGCCGCGGAGCTGAGCGTGCCGATCCTGTTGCTGCACAGCGACGACGACGGTTTCGTGCCCAGTACCGGGTCGCGGGCCCTCGCCGCTCTGCGCACCGACATCGTGACGTTCGTGCCGTTTGAGGCCGCCCGGCACACCAAGCTGTGGAATTACGACCGGGAGCTCTGGACCGGGTCGATCAGTCGCTGGCTGAGTTCTCTACCCGGCCCGCGGCATCCGGGCCATTAAGCCCCGGAAGCCGCCTAAACCGCTGTGCGCTGACCCCGTGTGCGCTGACCCTGTGTGCGCTGAACCGGTTGGGGTTGAACCGGTTCTCGCCTGCCTACGGGGCGGTGTGCTCCCGCAGCTGGCGCTTGGTGCGGGCGAGCATCGCGGACATGCCGCGCAGTCGCAGTGGCGACACGGCCTTACTCAGCCCGATCGTGAGCGGGTAGTCGTCGGGAACGGCAAGCGCCTCGGCCACGGTCAGGCCTTCCAGGCCCTGAGCGATGATCGACACGAAACCGCGCGTGGTGGGGGATTCCCGGGGCGCGGTCGCGAACAGGTGCACGCCGTCGGCCTCATCGACTTCGACGAAGATGTACACCGGGGTCTGGCATTCCACGACCCGCTCGAAGAGTTCGTCGTGCCCGAGGTACCGTTCGGGCAGCTCGGGCAGGTCGTTGGAGAACTCCAGCAGCAGGGTCAGGCGGTCCTTCTGCTCTAGGGCGAGAAAATCCTCACGGATCTCCACGAGCTGCGCGGGCGTGTGGTCGGTGGTCATGCCGAACGGCGCGCAGCCGGTGCGGTGCCGACCTCGGAACCCGTGACGATGGGAACACGCACTGCGTTGCCCCATTCGGTCCAGGACCCGTCATAGTTGCGCACGCCCTCGAAACCCAGCAGGTGGGTCAGCACGAACCAGGTGTGGCTGGACCGCTCGCCGATGCGGCAGTACGCGATCACGTTGTCACCGTCGGTGAGGCCGGCCTCGCCCTTGTAGATGGCGTCGAGTTCGTCGCGGGTCTTGAAGGTGGCGTCGGGCGCTGCGGCGCGGCTCCACGGCACGGAGGCTGCGGAGGGAATGTGGCCACCGCGCAGTGCACCCTCCTCGGGGTAGGCGGGCATCGTGGTGCGTTCGCCGCTGTACTCCTCGGGGGAGCGTACGTCGATGAGCGGGTTGCCGAAGTGCGCGAGCACGTCGTCCTTGAACGCACGGATCGGGGCGTCGTTTCGCTCCACGACGGGATACACGGCGGGAACGACGGGGGAGGCATCCGTTGTCACGGCGCGGCCTTCCGCGATCCACTTGTCGCGGCCGCCGTCGAGCAGGCGTACGTCGGTGTGGCCGAACAGGGTGAACACCCAGAGAGCATAGGCGGCCCACCAGTTGTTCTTGTCGCCGTAGAGCACGACGGTGGTGTCGCGGGAGATGCCCTTTTCACCGAGAACGGCGGCGAAGGCGGTGCTGTCGATGAAGTCGCGGGTGACGGGGTCGTTGAGGTCGGTGTGCCAGTCGATTTTCACCGAACCGGGGATGTGTCCGGTTTCGTAGAGCAGCACGTCTTCATCGGACTCGACCACGACGAGTCCCGGTGTGTCGAGGTGTTCCTGCAGCCAGTCGGTGGAGACGAGGCGCTCGGGGTGGGCATAGGCGGTGAACTTGGCTGCCGGATCGAGCTCAATGGGCACAAAAACCTCCAGGGTAGGTGGGTACGGGCTAAAGCAGACAGGGCGAGCGGAATAAGCTGGCCGTCCACCTGTCCCCAACGCTACGCGGAATGGGCCCGCACCGCATTCCGGCGGTCACCGAGCGACACAGTCCGCGGGCGTGGCGACAAACTTGAGAAACGGTGTTCCCTTTATGACTGCAGCTGCCGCGCGCCAGGCCCCGCATCAGACCCCCCGTTTGAGTGATCGCTCACCGACCATCAGCGGGGCGGAAATTGTCGCCGAGTTGATTCCGCCGCCGCAGTTCGAACACGCCTCGTTCGCCTCCTACCGCCCCGACACGGACTACCCCTCGCAGATGGGGGCGGTGGAACGCTTGCAGGCCTTCTCCGGCGCCGGTCAGTCGACCCGGCCGGGCGGATTCTTCTCCCGCACCCGCAAGGCGAAAGCGGAACTGCCCGGAATCTACCTCGACGGCGGCTTCGGCGTGGGCAAGACCCACCTATTGGCTGCGCTCTGGCACACCGCGCCCGGACCCAAATCTTTCGGCACCTTCATCGAGTACACGGCGCTGGTCGGGGCGTTGGGCTACCAAGAAACCATCGTGCAGCTGCGCAGCGCCAAGCTGATTTGCATCGATGAGTTCGAGCTTGACGATCCGGGCGACACCATGGTGATGACCCGGCTGCTGGCCGAGCTGGTCAAGACCGGTACCCGCGTCGCCGCGACGTCGAACACCCCGCCGAACTCGCTCGGCGAGGGGCGCTTTGCCGCGCAGGACTTCCTCCGCGAGATTCGCGCCATGTCGGACAGCTTCGAGACCCTGCGCATCGACGGCCTCGACTATCGCCGCCGCAACGCCGAGGGCCAGGCCGTCGCCGTGCAGCCCGAGGTTCTCGAGCACATGGTGGCAACGTTGCACGAACGCGGCTCGGCGGTCACCCGCGACGACTTCGGGGCGCTCATGACGCACCTGGCCACGGTGCATCCGTCGAAATACGTCAAAGTCATCGAGGGGGTCAGCGTCATCGCGCTGAGCAACGTCTTCCTGCTCACCGATCAGACGGATGCGTTGCGGTTGGTGGCATTCATCGACCGGGTGTACGACGCGGAGATTCCGATCATCGCCAGCGGACACCTGCTCAGCGAGGTGTTCGACACCGAGATGCTGTCGGGCGGCTACCGCAAGAAATACCTTCGGTCCCTGTCCCGCATCATCGCGCTGACCACGGGAGAGTTGCCCCCGCACGCGGAATGACCCGAAACGGGTCGGCGACCGGTTCTCCCGACCGTAGTGCAACAGGTGTGGCGAGCTTGTAACCTACGCGAAACACTCGCCGAGGCCGCTTCCGCGTCTTTGCGGGGGTGTCTCGTTTGGGGGGTGAAAATCCGTAACGCAGGCGAAACACAGCGGTGCACGTTCCGAAACCTCGCCGAATAATACTGGGTGAGTACACCGCACTGCTCAGACACCCGCTCTGGCATCCCTGCACATTCACAATCGTGAGGACACTTTATGGACACCGGAAGCATTGCATGGGGGCTGACCGCGACCGCGCTGGTCTTGCTCATGACCCCTGGCGTGGCCTTTTTCTACGGCGGCCTCGTCAAGGCAAAGAGCGTTGTCAGCATGATGATGATGAGCTTCGGTGCTCTGGGGCTCATCAGCGTGCTGTGGATTCTCTACGGCTTCAACATGAGCGCTGTGGACGGCCCGCTGCAATTCGCCGGTAACCCGTTCTCGGACTTCGGTCTCACCGCCCTGGCCACCGGCGAATCCGCCAACATCGACCTGCTCGGTGCCACCTACGGTGCCACCTTCGCAATCATCACCGTCGCGCTGATCTCCGGTGCGGTCGCCGACCGGGCCAAGTTCGGTTCCTGGATGATCTTCGCCGGAATCTGGGCCACGCTGGTCTACTTCCCCGTCGCCGCGTGGGTCTGGGGCGGTGGCTGGATCATGGAGCTCGGCGCCACGATGGGCCTGCCGGAGGTCATCGACTACGCCGGTGGAACCGCCGTGCACGTCAACGCCGGTGCTGCCGCACTGGCCCTGGCGCTCGTACTGGGCAAGCGGGTCGGTTTCCAGAAGGGCATCACCAAGCCGCACAACGTGCCGCTGGTGCTCATCGGTGCCGCGATTCTCTGGTTCGGCTGGTTCGGCTTCAACGCCGGAGCGGAATGGCTCAACGGCCTGCAGAACGTGGGCCTCATCGCCATCAACACCTTCGGCGCTACGGCCGCAGCCATTCTCGGCTGGATGATCGTGGAAAAGTTCAAGGACGGCAAAGCCACCTCCGTGGGCGCCGCATCCGGTGCCGTCTCGGGCCTGGTCGCCATCACGCCGGCCTGTGCCAGCCTCGAACCCGGCTGGGCACTGCTGCTCGGCGTGCTGGCCGGCGCCGTCTGCGCCATGGCGATCGAGCTCAAGTTCAAGCTCGGCTTTGACGATTCCCTTGACGTTGTGGGCATCCACCTCGTCGGTGGCGTCATCGGCACCCTGTACCTCGGCTTCTTCGCCACCGGCACCGGCCTCTTCACCGGCGGCGGCGACCTCGGCCAGCTGGTCACCCAGGCCATCGCGGTCTTCGCGGTACTGATCTACTCCTTCGTCATCGCCTATATCCTCGGCATGGCCATCGAGAAGACCATCGGCTTCCGCGTCAAGAACGAAGACGAGCTCGCGGGCATCGACACCTTCGTGCACGGCGAAGAGGGCTACGCCCTCGACCGGGTCTAACCCGCTCCGGCCCGATCGCCCCGGTGCCAGCGCATCCCCCTCCTCGGGGATGCGCCGGCACCGGGGTTTGTGCGTCCTGCTTCGCTGATGCGGAGAGCTTTGGTCAGTGGTGATCTCGACAGGCTCGATCAGCGCGGGGTAGCTCGATCAGCGCGATCAGCGCATGGAGGAGCGCAGCTCGTTGGTCGAGCTCGTCGAGACCGCCATAGGACCAGCTCGGGGTTGCGCGACCGGCGCCG
>JBBQYN010000040.1:0-12569 GCA_038208655.1 Actinomycetales bacterium | reverse complement strand
CGCTGATCGAGCCACCCCGCGCTGATCGAGCTCGTCGAGATCTCCACTGACCAACGTGAGCCATCCGGTCTCGACGGGCTCGACCAACGAGCGCAGGGCGCTGCATCCCCGGTGGGGTCAGGCGCGGCGGTTCGCTGCACGCACTCGGTTCACGAGGTCGCGCCAGGGGCCTTGAACCTGCGGCTCGGCCAGCACAACTTCGTACGGGGCGCAGCGAATGCGGTACACAAAACGGTCCGGTTCCGGGTCGCCCGCCGGCACGTCCAGCCAGGGCAGCGCGTCGATCATCTCGTTCCAGTCGTGGGCGTCGGGTTGGTCTTCCACCCGCACCTCCCAGGTGAGACGGACGCCCGCGGTGCCGCCGCTGCGCGAGACGATCACCTTCATATCCCCGATGCTACTCCTACGCCCTGCCAGGCCCGCTGCACCGCGAGTTCGGCCGTGCTGCCCGCCCCGAACAGCGCGGCGGCGGTGCCCTGAGTGGCCCGGGCGAACGCCGCGAAGTCCGTGTCGGGCGTGAGCGAACCGCCGGTCAGCGTGTCGTACCAGATCTGCCCCGGCGCCTGCCACGCGTTTCCGCCGAGCGCCTCGGCGACCAGGTAAAACGCCCGGTTGGGAATGCCGGAGTTCAGGTGCACGCCGCCGTTGTCCTCGTCGGTGACCACGAACTGGGCCATGTTGTCGGGCTGGGGATCCCGGCCCAGAACGTCGTCGTCGTAGGCCGTGCCCGGTGCCCGCAGCGACCGCAGCGCCACGCCCTGCACCCGGTCGGTGAACAGTCCCGCCCCGACCAGCCATGATGCCTCGGCGGTACTCTGACCGGCGGCGTTCTGTTCCACCAGCACCCCGAAAACGTCGGAGATCGACTCGTTCAGGGCACCGGACTGGCCCTGGTAGCGCAGGTTTGCGGTGAACTGGGTCACCCCGTGGGTGAGCTCGTGGCCGATCACCGACACCGAGGCCGTGAAACGGTTGAACACCTCACCGTCCCCATCACCAAAGACCATGCGCTCCCCATTCCAGAACGCGTTGTCGTAGTCCTGCCCATAGTGCACCGTGGCATCCAGCGGCAGGCCGGCGTCATCGATCGACCGCCGCCCGAAACGATTCCAGAACAGGGCGTGCGTCTGCCCCAGGCCGTCATAGGCCTCGTTCACGGCAACGTCGGTGCCGGCCGGTTCACCCTCGCGGCGTACGAGCCGTCCGGGCAGCAGCAGCCGACCGCCGGCATCCGCAATACTGCGCTGAGGAGCGGATGCCGGAGCCGGGGCGGTGAGGCCGGCCCGCCCGCGCAGCGCCGGAGCCTCGGCCCGCTGGTGTCGCAGCGGTGCGTCCTGCAGCAGCGAATGCCGCGCGGCCTCGGCGACCCGGCCGAACTCCGGCCGGTCGAGCTGGGCCAACCGCTTCAGAAGGTAGGGCGGCACGATACCGGGGCAGGGAGAGGGCGGCGCGCTGTGACGGGACATGAGGCGAGTCTGGCAGTCGGGTCCGACACGGCGCCACTCCCCGTCCGGTCGTCCCGTCTGGTCGTTCCGTCTGGCCGTCCGTCCTGTCGTCCCGACGGGTCAAGGGTGGGGTGCCGGTCCGTAGACTCGACCCATGCGCCTGGGAATCATCATTTTGCCGCAGCAGCCGTGGGCGCAGGCCCGCACGACCTGGCTGCGCGCCGAGGCCTACGGCTTCGATCACGCGTGGACGTACGACCACCTGAGCTGGCGCAGCCTCGCCGACGAACCGTGGCAGGCGACCGTGCCCACCCTCACCGCGGCGGCGGCCGTGACCAGCACCATCCGGCTCGGCACGTTCGTGTCATCGCCCAATTTTCGCCATCCGGTTCCCTTCGCCAAGGAACTGGCCACCCTCGACGACGTCTCGGGAGGCCGGTTCCTGCTCGGAGTGGGGTCGGGCGGCACCGGGTTCGATGCCGCCGTGCTCGGCCAGCCGCCCTACACCGCCCGGCAACGCCACGACCGCTTCGTGGAATTCGTCACCGACCTGGACGTGCTCCTGCGCTTCGAACCGGCGGGCAGCGGCGGCATCAGCTTTCACGGCGACTGGTTCAGCGCCGTGCAGGCCCGCATGGTGGGGGAGCCGGCGCAGCGCCCGCGGCTGCCCTTCGTGCTGGCCGCGAACGGCCCCCGCGGGCTGCAGCTGGTCAGCCGGTACGCGCAGGGCTGGGTGACCACAGGCAGAGACGGCGTGACCGGTGCCGACTGGTGGTCGAGCGTCGCCGACCTGCACCGCCGCCTCGAAGACACAGCCGGCCAGGCCGGCCGCACCCTGAGCGACATCGACCGGTACCTGTCGCTCGACAGCGGCGGCAGCTATTCGCTGCAGAGCACTGCGGCCTTCGAGGATGCCGTGGGCCGGGCCGCCGAGATCGGCTTCACCGACGTGGTCAGCCACTGGCCGCGGGCAACCGGGGTGTACTCCGGCAGTGAGACGGTGCTCGAGGCCGTAGCGCAGACCCACCTGCGCCCGCGCTGACGCTGGGCGCCTCCGCTGATACCGGGCGCGACGCAGCCGGCCGAGCAAACCCGGCCGGCTGCGTGTTCGGGGCGGCTGAGCCGCCCCATTGTGCTACTTCAGCACGTACCCGTTCGGGTCCAGCACGTACTTCGTGGCCGCGCCGGCATCAAACTCGGCGTACCCCTTCGGCGCATCCTCAATCGGAATGGCCTTCGCGTTGACGGCGTCGGCAATGTGCACCTTGTCGTTGAGAATGGCCATCATCAACTTGCGGTTGTAGCGCATCACCGGGGTCTGGCCGGTCGTGAACGAGAGCGACTTCGCCCAACCCAGGCCGAGCCGGATCGACAACGAACCCACCCGCGCGGCCTCATCCTTGGCGCCCGGGTCACCGGTCACGTAAAGCCCCGGAATACCCAGTGCACCGCCGGCGGCCGTGATCTGCATGAGCGAGTTGAGCACTGCGGCGGGCTGTTCCTCGCCGGCATCCTTGCCGTGCCCGTGCGCCTCGAACCCGACCGCGTCCACCGCGCAGTCCACCTCGGGCACCCCGAGCATCTGCTCGATCTGCGCCTGCGGTTCGCCCTCGGTCAGGTTGACCGTCTGGCAGCCGAAGGTGCGGGCCTGCGCCAGCCGGTCGGCGTTGAGGTCACCCACGATCACGACGGCCGCTCCGAGCAGGTGAGCGGATGCCGCGGCAGCCAGCCCGACCGGCCCGGCGCCGGCAATGTACACCGTTGAACCGACCGTCACCCCGGCGCTGTAGGCGCCGTGGAAACCGGTCGGGAAAATGTCCGAGAGCATGGTGAGGTCCATGATCTTCGCGAGGGCCTGCTCCCGGTCGGGGAACTTCAGCAGGTTCCAGTCCGCGTAGGGCACCAGCACGAACTGGGACTGGCCGCCCACCCAGCCGCCCATGTCGACGTAGCCGTAGGCGCTGCCGGGACGATCGGGGTTCACGTTCAAACAGATACCGGTTTTGCCTTCTTTGCAGTTGCGACAGCGTCCGCAGGAAATGTTGAACGGCACCGACACGATGTCGCCCACCTTGATGAACTCCACGTCACGGCCCACCTCGACGACTTCGCCGGTGATTTCGTGCCCGAGCACCAGGTCGGTCGGCGCGGTGGTGCGGCCACGCACCATGTGCTGGTCGGAACCGCAGATGTTCGTCGTGACGGTCTTGAGAATCACGCCGTGCGGAACCTTACGGCCGATATTGGCCGGGTTCACCCCCGGTCCGTCTTTCAACTCAAAGGTCGGGTAATCGGTGTCGATGACCTCGACCACGCCGGGACCCTTGTATGCCACTGCTTTGTTGCCTGTCATCGGTATCCTCCTCGATACGTTGTACGTACGGCCGAAGGCTGCACGTTGTGTCATTTAGCCCCGAAGATGCGGCCGTGACAAGCACCTCACAGCGTAACGACAGGCTCGGCGTGTCGCCGGGCCCGGTGACACGCCGGGCCCGGGATCAATAGGCTGTGAGCATGCGAAGAAAAAAAGCGACTCCCACAGCCGTTCGGCCGCCCGTGACCGCATCGACTGCCGCCGCCTCGCCGAAGAATTCCGCACCCGTGTCGAGCGGCATCTTCACGGACCGGCTCGGTCACCTGGGCCTGCGCAGCGGGCAGATCCTGCTCGTGATCGCCCTTGCTGCCGTGGTGGTGTTCGCCATGGTCCAGCTCAAACTGGTGGTGATTCCCCTGCTGATCGCCACGATCCTGGCGTCGGCCCTCAGCCCCCTAATCATGTGGATGCGTCGGCGCGGCATGCCCGCCATCTTCGCGACCTGGATCACCCTGCTCGCCACGATCAGCGTGCTCGGCGGCATCATCACCCTCATCGTGCTGGCCGTGACGGATCAGATCGATGAACTCATCGCGTCGGCGTCGGACGGTCTGGACCAGCTGCAGGAGTTTCTCGCCCAGGGCCCCATCCCGATCGACCAGAACCAGATCGACGACCTGCGCACCGTCGCCGGTGACTTCTTCACCAGCAGCCAGTTCGGCACCGGCGCTCTGGCGGGGGCCAGCGCCTTCGCCGAAGTTATCACCGGCGCCATCCTGCTGCTGGTCATCTTGTTCTTCTTCCTCAAAGACGGCGGCCGCATCTGGGCGTTCTTCATCTCGCCGTTACACGGGGAGCGGTTCGACCGTGGCGTGCGCATCGGCCGCGTCTCGGTAGGGGTTCTCGGCGGTTACGTGCGCGGCACCGCGATCATCGCGCTGGTCGACTCGGTGTTCATCGGGATCGGCCTGACCATCCTTCAGGTTCCGTTGGCGCTTCCCCTCGCCGTGATCGTCTTCCTCGGCGCGTTTATCCCGCTGATCGGTGCGACCATCGCCGGAGTGCTCGCCGCCCTCGTCGCTCTCGTCGCGCTCGGCCCCGGAGTGGCGCTGATCGTGATCATCATCGTCGTGGCCGTCAACCAGATCGAGGGCAACTTTCTGCAGCCGGTGGTGATGGCACAGTCGCTGAACCTGCACCCGCTGGTGATCCTGGTCGCGTTGACGGCCGGCACCATCCTCGGTGGCATCGTCGGAGCGGTTCTGTCGGTGCCTGTCGCCGCCGTGACCTGGGCGATCATGCAGGTCTGGAGCACCGAACGCCCGGCGGTCCCGGCGAAACCGGGTCGCCGCCGCCGCACGGCCTAGCGGTTCACCGCGCCGTTACTGCTCCACGTAGCCGGGCATCGGGTCCGCCGCGTACGGGGTGGCCTGGTTGCGTGCCGGTGCGTGCCGGCGCCGATGCACGGCGGCACCGTCGGCCAGGAAGACGACATCGGGCTGACCCGCGTCGGACTGCTTTACGGACGAGATCCAGATCGCCTCAGCGTGCACATCGTCGCCCGAGCGCACGTCTTCGGCGGTGCGCAGCTTCGCGATCCGGTGGACCAGGCCGCAGAAGAGCACCTTCACGCAGATGTCGGCGATGCTGAAGGTGATATGCGTGGTCGTGGTCCAGCCCGGGCCCGAGCCGAAGACCTGAATCAGAAACACCAGCGGGTAGACGATCCACCCGGTGAGTAGCACCGCCGTCGCGTACCGCAGCAGACGACCGGCTTCCGCCGTGAGACCGGGCTGGGAACGCCGCACGGCCGTGATCAGCACCACGGTCGTCCCGATCCAGAACACCGAGCTGATCGTGCCCCAGAGCACCAGCTGGGTGCGACTTTCCCCGCCGCCGATCACGATGGCCCCGAGATACCCCAGAAAAATCATCAGGAAGGCCCCGGTGACGGCGAGGATGCGGGTGCGGCGCAGGGCAACGCCGGTGAGGGTCGTCACGGCCAGCAGTTCGATCGTGAGCAGTGGCACGGTCACCGACCAGTCCACGTAGCGCAGCGCCACCGTGTTGATCGCGAGGTCGTTGGGCACCTGCCCTAACGGCGTCACGTCGTAGCCGAGCTGAAAATGCAGCACGATCATGAGGTAGCTCAGCGTGGCCACGCCCATGACGCCCAGCCGCGCCACGACGGCGGAGCGATACCGGGCGCCCACTTCATCGCGGGTCAGCCAGGTGCGGACGAATCCGGCGAACAGGGCTAGCGCGGCCAGCACCAAGAAGTACTGGATGAGCATGTACTGCGGCTGGCTGAGCGTGGCGGTCCACGGGGCAGCCATATGCGCGATCACGAGTGTGCTCGTGCTCGTGCCGGTGCGGCGCTGGCGCTGGCGTTGGCCGAGCCGGGCGGTGCCATGTCGGTGGTCGCACCAGGTTCGGCGACGAAGACCAGACCACCGGCGGTGTTGGCCGAGAGCATCAGGGCGTCAATCCACTGCCGATTGATCGGCGGCGCCGCCGCCGCACGGTAGCGGTAATGCAGGGTGCTGGCCGGGTCCAGCCAGATGGCGTTACGGCCGGTGCGGGCATCTGCCATATCCACCCAGGAGAACACGAAACTCTCCCGGCGGCGCAGCTTGGCGCTGATCACAATCTGCAGGTGCATCAGAGCCCGATCCTCGAAGCTGATGGTGATACCGGAATTGCCGTACAGCAGTGTGCCCATAAGAGTGCCCCCAAGTCCATGCAAGCCTATAGAAGTTTGCCCTGATGAGGGGGTTTTCGGCGTAACGATTACCGAGCCGATGACGCGGCTGTCAGACTGAGCCGCAGATGCGGCGCCGGTGCCGCATCGAGGAGGTCACATGCTGCCACTCACCGACACCGAGGTGCCCGCCTGGTGGAACCGGCTTGGGCTGCCCGGCCTGATCGACATTCACACCCATTTTCTGCCCGACCGTATGATGCGCCGAGTCTGGGCGCACTTCGACGAAGCCGGCCCGCTGATCGGGCGGGCCTGGCCCATCGAATACCGCTGGGAGCAGTCCCGCCGCCTGCAGCACCTGCGAGACCTCGGGGTGCGCCGGTTCACGGCGCTCACCTACGCGCACCGCCCCGGCATGGCCGCCGACCTCACCGGCTTCGCCCTCGACCTGTCCGCGCAGCACCCCGACTGCGTTCCCAGCGCCACGTTCTATCCCGAAGCCGGCGTGCTCGAGCAGGTGCAAACCGCGCTCGACCGGGGCGCCCGGGTGTTCAAGGTGCACGCCCAGGTGGGGGGTTTCGACCTGCGCGACCCCGCCCTCGACTCGGTCTGGGGGCTGCTGACGGATGCCGCGGTGCCGGTGGTCATCCACGTCGGCAGCGGACCGGTGCCACGGCCCGGGCTCACCGGGCCGGACAAGCTCGCGGGCGTGCTGGCGCGGCATCCGCTTCTCACGGCCGTCGTCGCCCACCTCGGCGCGCCCGAGTATGAGGACTTTCTCGCGTTGGCCGAGACCTATGCGCGGGTGCACCTCGACACCACGATGGTCTTCACGGACTTTTTCGAGGCGGCCGCCCCGTTCCCGGCCACCCTGCTGCCCCGGCTGGCCGACCTGCCCGACCGGGTGGTGCTGGGCAGTGATTTTCCCAACATTCCCTACCCGTACGCGCACCAGCTGCAGGTGCTCGAGCGGTTGCGCGACGCGGAGCCGCGCCTGGATGACGATTGGCTGCGTCAGGTTTGCTGGCACAACGGGTCACGACTGCTGGGGGAGTGACCGGGCCTGCCCGGTGAGGTGTGCGAACGGCGGCCGTTCTGCTAAAGTATTGAGGTTGCCGTTCAACGGCCGCGGATAAAGAGAGCTCAGGCATTCTGCCAAGGGCACCGCGCAGTGAAGAGAAAGGGGATCCCATCTATGGCACTCGAGCCCACCGCTAAGAAGGCGATCATCGAAAAGTACGCAACCCATCCTGGTGACACCGGGTCCCCCGAAGTTCAGATTGCGATGCTCACCGCACGTATTCTTGACCTGACGGAGCACCTCAAGGAGCACAAGCACGACCACCACTCGCGTCGTGGCCTGCTCCTCATGGTTGGTCAGCGTCGCCGCCTGCTCGGTTACCTGTCGGACGTCGATATCAATCGATACCGCACACTGATCGGACAGCTCGGACTTCGTCGATAACGCGAACTTCTTGCAGGCAGGCCGTCACCCGTCAGGGGTGGCGGCCTGTTGTGCGTCTGCGGGCCCTCTCGCACCCGCCCGATGGTGGAATAGCTCGGCAGCCCGAGTGGTTATCCCGAATGATGACACCTGCACTGAACGCCACCGGCCCTGCTGCTTCGACTGAGTCGAACCCGGCTCACCTGAACCTGTCGGTTCTTGACCTGGTGCCGCTGCGCAGCGGGCAGACCTCCACCGGCGCTCTCGCCGCGGCCATCGGCCTGGCCCAGACCGCCGATTCCCTCGGCTACAGCCGTTACTGGGTGGCCGAGCACCACAACATGTCCTCCGTCGCGTCGACGAACCCGCCGGTAATCATGGGTATTCTCGCGGCCCGCACCGAGCGCATCCGGGTCGGATCCGGCGGCATCATGTTGCCCAACCATTCCCCACTCGTGATCGCCGAACAGATCGCCCTGCTCGAAGCAGCCTTCCCCGGCCGTGTCGACGTGGGCTTTGGCCGGGCACCGGGCAGCGACCCGGTGATCTCCTCGCTGCTGCGCTCGCACGGCGCCGTGAGCGACGTCAACGACTTCGAACGCAACGTGGGCGACATCACCGCGCTGCTGCACGCCGACGGCGCGCAACTGCAGCTCGCCTCCGGCCAGGAATACCCGCTGCGCGCCACCCCGAACGCAGAGACCGTGCCGCAGGTGTGGATGCTGGGCTCGAGCCCGTTCTCCGCCGACCTGGCCGCGAAAATGGGCCTGCCCTACGTGTTCGCGAACCACTTCTCCGGCGACAGCACCACGCAGGCCCTGGAGATGTACCGCAGCCGGTTCACCCCGTCCGATACCCTGGCCGAGCCGCGCACCTTCCTCACCGTGAACGTGTCCGTCGCCGATACCGCGGAGCTCGCGCTCGCCCTGGCGCTGCCGCAGCTGCAGCAGATGGCCCGACTGCGCACGGGCCAGCCGATGGGAGCGCTGGCGACCGTGCAGGAGGCCGCGCAGACCGTCATGACGCCGGCGCAGCAGAGCATGATCGCGGCGATGTCCCGCGACTGGATCATCGACACCCCGCCCGCGGCCGCCGCCCGGCTGCGCGCCATGGCCGACACCTTCGGCGTGCACGAGGTCATGGTGGTGCCCGGCGCCTCCGAACCCGACGGTGTCGACCCGCACACCGCGCCGTCCCGGGTGCGCGCCCTTGAGCTGCTTGCCGCCGAGCTGCACCCCGAGCTGGCCGGCAGCGTCGTGACAGCGGATGCCGTGCTCGCCGGCTAAGACGGCTGCGCGCACCCGCCCGCGAGCGACGCTTGGTGTGCACGGCCGGGTCTAACATTGATCCGGGCTCCGTTCGAGCCCCGATGAAGAGCAAAGGCATGGCCGAATGAGTTTGTGGCGCACCAAAAGCATTGAAGACTCCATATCCGACTCGCTGGAGAAGGGCCACAGCCTCAAACGCACGCTGGGCACCTGGGACCTGATGATCATGGGCGTGGCCGTCGCGGTCGGCGCCGGCATCTTCTCGGTCGGCGCGAAAGCGGCCGGAAGCTTCGCCGGGCCATCCGTCACCCTGGCCTTTCTCCTGGCCGCGTTCACCTGCGCCCTGGCCATCATGTGTTACGCCGAATTCGCCTCCGCGGTTCCCGTGGCCGGCTCGGCGTACACGTTCACCTACGCCACGCTGGGGGAGCTGCTGGCCTGGATCATCGGCTGGGACCTGATTCTGGAGATGCTCACCGCCGCCGCGGTGATCGCGAAATACTGGGGCATCTACCTCAGCACCGTCTTCTCGCTGGCCGGTTGGAACGTGCCCGACACGATCCAGGTGATCGGCCTCGACGTGAGCTGGGGCGCGTTCGTGATCGTCGCCGTGTTCACCACCCTGCTGGTGCTCGGCACGCAGCTCTCGGCCCGGGTATCGAGCATCTTCACCCTGATCAAGGTGGCCATCGTGGTGTTCGTGATCATCGTGGGTGCGTTCTTCATCAACGTCGAGAATTACACCCCGTTCATCCCCGCCTCGGTGCCCGCCCAGGGCGCGGCCGATGACGTGTGGCTGCAGTCGATGTTCTCTTTCATGACCGGCGCCGCGCCGGCCCAGTACGGGGTCTTCGGGCTGCTCGCCGGCGCCTCGCTGGTGTTCTTCGCCTTCATCGGCTTCGACGTGGTGGCCACCAGTGCCGAAGAGGTGAAGAACCCGCAGAAGACCCTGCCGCGCGGCATCTTCGCCGGCCTGGCCATCGTGACCGTGCTGTACGTGGGCGTCAGCCTGGTACTCACCGGCATGGTGCCCTACACGGTGCTCGCCGACGACCCGAACGCCTCGCTGGCGACCGCGTTCGTAGCGGTGGGAGCGGGCTGGGCCGCGCAGGTGATCTCGGTGGGTATTCTCGCCGGGCTGACCACCGTGATCATGGTGCTGCTGCTCGGGCTATCCCGGGTGATTTTCGCGATGAGCCGCGACGGCCTGCTGCCGCGCTGGCTCAGTGTGACAAGCGAGAAACGCCGCACCCCGGTGCGCATCCAGATCATCTCCGGCACCCTGGTGGCCCTGATCGCCGGACTGACGGATGTCGGTGTGCTCGAAGAAATGATCAACATCGGCACACTCTCCGCTTTCGTTCTGGTCAGCATCGCCGTGGTGGTGCTGCGCAAGAAGCGCCCCGACCTGCCCCGGGCGTTCAAGGTGCCGTTCTCGCCGTTCCTCCCGATCCTCTCCGCCGGGCTGTGCCTCTGGCTGATGCTCAACCTCACCACCCTCACCTGGGCTCGTTTCGGCGTCTGGCTGGCCCTGGGCGTGGCGGTGTACTTTCTGTACGGTCGCCGGCACTCCCTGCTGGGCCTCAAGCTGCGCGCCGAGAAACGCGATCAACTTGAGCAGCTGCAGAAGGAAGCCGCCGAGCGCGACGCCCTCGACCGCACGGTGCCGGCGCCGACCGGGAATAGCGCACTCTAGCCAGCGTTGGTACTTTTGATGTAGGCACGCCACATGCGCGCATGTGCAGGAAGGAATCACGATGCAGTTCGGAATTTTCACCGTCGGAGACGTCACGACCGACCCCGCCACCGGGCGTGCCCCGAGCGAGCATGAGCGCATCACCGCCATGGTGACCATCGCGCAGAAAGCCGAAGAAGTGGGCCTGGACGTGTTCGCGGCCGGGGAGCACCACAACCCGCCTTTCGTGCCGTCGTCGCCGACCACGCTGCTGGGGTACATCGCCGCGAAAACCGAACGAATCATCCTCTCCACCGCCACGACGCTGATCACCACCAATGACCCGGTGAAACTCGCCGAGGACTACGCCATGCTGCAGCACCTCTCCGAGGGCCGCGTGGACCGGATGCTGGGCCGCGGCAACACCGGCCCGGTGTACCCGGGGTTCGGGCAGGACATTCGCCAGGGCATCCCTCTGGCGCTGGAGAACTACGCCCTGCTGCGTCGGCTCTGGCGGGAAGAGTTCGTGGACTGGGAGGGGCAGTTCCGCACCCCGCTGCAGGGATTCCAGTCCACGCCGCGCCCGCTCGACGGGGTGCCGCCGTTCGTCTGGCATGGCAGCATCCGCAGCCCTGAAATTGCCGAGCAGGCCGCGTTCTACGGCGACGGTTTCTTCGCCAACAACATCTTCTGGCCCAAAGAGCACTACATGAAACTGATCGGCTACTACCGGGCCCGGTTCGAGCACTACGGGCATGGCACCGCCGAGCAGGCCATCGTGGGCCTGGGTGGCCAGGCGTTCATGCGTACCAACAGCCAGGACGCCGTGAACGAGTTTCGGCCCTACTTCGACAATGCCCCTGTGTACGGCCACGGTCCCTCGCTGGAAGATTTCACCGAGCAGACCCCGCTGACCGTGGGTAGCCCGCAGCAGGTCATCGACCGGTACGCCGGCATGCGCGAGCACTTCGGTGACTACCAGCGCCAGCTCTTTCTGATGGACCACGCCGGCCTGCCGTTAAAAGTCGTGCTCGAGCAGCTTGACATTCTCGGCGAGCAGGTGGTGCCGGTGCTGCGCCGGGAGATGGCTGTGAACCGTCCGGCCGCGGTGCCCGCCGGGCCGACCCATGCGGCATTGGTGCTCTCCGCAGCGACGACCGCTGCAGCCGCCACGGCCGCGCCTGCCGCCACGCCGGTCGCCGCGACTGATACTCTGGTGTAGAAGCGGGCTGGCTTGAAGCTGCCCGCTCTTCGCCCAACTCGGCTGCCATACGGGTAACCGAGCCTTCGTCACCAGCATGGTGAGAAGCAAACACATAAGGAGAAACCCCCGCATGGAGGGTCCAGAAATCACGTTCGCCGAAACCGTTATCGATAACGGCACTTACGGCACGCGTACCATCCGTTTTGAAACCGGTCGTCTTGCCCAGCAGGCACAGGGCTCGGCCGCCGCCTACATTGACGAAGAGACGATGCTGCTCTCCGCCACGAGCGCGAGCAAGCAGCCGAAGGACAACTTCGACTTCTTCCCGCTCACCATCGACGTTGAAGAGCGCATGTACGCCGCCGGTCGCATTCCGGGTAGCTTCTTCCGTCGTGAGGGCCGCCCCTCCACCGAGGCGATCCTCACCTGCCGTCTGATCGACCGGCCGCTGCGCCCGTCGTTCGTCGACGGCCTGCGCAACGAGATCCAGGTCGTCATCACCGTTCTGGCCATCGAGC
>JBBQYN010000039.1:0-12609 GCA_038208655.1 Actinomycetales bacterium | reverse complement strand
AAGCTCGTCGAACTCAGCCGCGCATTCGCCCGAGAACCGCGCTTCCTCCTGCTCGACGAGCCGGTGGCAGGCTTGTCCGATTCGGCAGCCTTCCTCGACGTGCTGACCCGGGGGCTTGACCGCCTGGGCTGCGGCGTGCTGCTGATCGAGCATGACATGCCGACGGTACGCGAGCTCTGCTCGAGCGTCTACGTCCTGGATACGGGGGAGATCATCGCACACGGCACCTACGAGGAAGTATCGTCGGACCGCCGGGTCGTCGACGCCTACCTCGGCGCGAGCGACACGGTCTGAGCCGACCCTTTCATCAGGGCGAATGTGAACGGCGACGAAAATTGTTTCAGTTGGACTAAGGAGAGAACCATGGAAATAGCAGGCTCAATAGCGATCGTCACCGGGGGCGTCTCCGGTCTCGGAGAGGCCACGGTGCGTAAACTCCACTCCGCCGGTGCCACTGTCGTGATCGTCGACCTTCCCGGTTCCAAGGGAACCGATCTCGTGGCCGAACTCGGTGATCGAGCTCATTTTCTGCCGGCAGACGTCACATCGGCGTCCGCTGTCGAGGACGTCGTCACAGCGGCGGCGCGTCTGGGATCGCTGCGAATTCTGGTGAATTGCGCAGGTATCGGGGCTCCCGCGAAGGTGCTCGGCAAGGACGGCCCGATACCCCTCGCCGTGTTCGAGAAGATGGTCTCGGTCAACCTCATCGGAACATTCAACGTGCTGCGAGTAGCGGCTTTCGAAATGGCGAAAACTGAGGTGATCGGTGAAGAACGCGGTGTCATCATCAACACCGCGTCGGTCGCCGCATTCGACGGTCAGATCGGCCAGCCGGCCTACGCGGCGTCGAAGGGGGCCATCGTCTCCATGACCCTGCCCATCGCCCGCGAACTCGCCCGTGACCGCATCCGTGTGATGACCATCGCACCTGGCCTGTTCCACACCCCCATGTTGGACGCCTTGCCCGAAGCGGCTCAGGCGTCGCTCGGCACCCAGGTTCCGAACCCGCCGCGTCTGGGCCAGCCGGCCGAGTACGCGGAGCTGGTCCAGCACGTCATCAACAACACCTATCTCAACGGTGAGACGATCCGTCTCGACGGAGCGATCAGGATGGGCCCACGATGACCACGCCCGAGCTGGTGCAGCTGCACGTCTCCGACGGAATCGCGCACATCACCCTGAACCGCCCCGCTTCCCTGAACGCAATCAACCTGGCCCTGGCGCTCGAATTCGGCCATATCGTCGACTCGCTGGCCCATCGCTCCGACGTTCGGGTGATCGTCCTCGATGGCGCGGGTGCGCACTTCTGTGCGGGCGGCGACGTGATGGAGATGGTTGCGGCGCACAATCGAGGAGAGGCCATCGGCGAACTTGCCCAGGCGATTCACCGTGGACTCATCGCTTTGGCCGCCCTCCCTCTTGTCGTGATCACGGCCGTGCGCGGATCGGTCCGTGGAGCCGGAGTCGGCTTGAGCCTGGCCGGCGACATCATCGTCGCCGGCCAGGCGACGACCTTCCGGCCGGCTTACTCGGGGGTCGGGCTGTCGCCGGATTGCGGGCTGACCGTTTTGCTCCCCGCGGCGATCGGATTGCAGCGAGCCCTGCGGATGACCGTGCTGGATCAGGTCTTCACCGTGGGTGAAGCCCATGCCCTGGGTATGGTCGCTGAGATCGTCGACGATGATCAGGTGACAGCTCGGGCACGGGAAATCGCCCAGACGATCGCGAGCGGTCCGGCCCAGGCCCTCGGCGAAACGCGTCGCCTGATGCGCGCGTCCCTGGGCCGCACCTACGTCGAGGGCCTCGACGCCGAGGAACTCACCATCGTCGATCGCGGCGGCAGCGAGGAATCGCGCACGCGCGTCGAACGCTTCGCTGCCCGATCCGCTACGGGGAATCGATGATCAAGCCAGTGCGATCGGCGCCCAACATCCGGTTCCGTGCGGTTTCTGCTGTCTCGGAGGTAAATCGATGACCGGTCCCACCGCAGCTGACGCCACGGGAGCCCCACCGGTGCTGGTGGAACGACAGGGCCGCGTCACCGTGATCACCCTCAATCGACCGCGGGCGCTGAACGCGGTCAATGGTGCTCTTGCCCACGCCTTGGGAGAAGCGCTGGCCTCATTCGCCGCCGCTGACGATGAACGCGTGGCCGTGATCACCGGTATCGGACGGGCGTTCTGCGTCGGCATGGACCTCAAGGCGTTCGCGGCCGGAGAATCCGCCGAGTCCGCCGAACATCCCGAATGGGGATTCGGCGGCTTTGCCAAGCATGCCATCGGCAAACCGGTCATCGCCGCCGTGAACGGCTTCGCCTTCGGGGGCGGCGCCGAGCTCATGCTGGCCTGCGATCTCGCGGTGTGCGACGCGGATGCCACGTTCGGTTTTCCCGAGGTGACGCGCGGACTGTTTGCGGGGGCCGGGGGCCTCATCCGGCTGTCGCAGCAGGTTGCACAGCGTCGGGCGCTCGAACTCATTCTGACCGGGGATTCCATCGACGCCACGACCGCCTTGGACTGGGGCCTGGTCAACCGCATCGCCCCGTCGGGCGAAGCCCTCGGCCTGGCCCTCACGATCGCTGAGCGGATAGCCCAGAACGCGCCGCTGTCGGTCGCGGCCAGCAAGCGGATCTTCTTCGCCACCCGGCACGGCGACCCTGCCGACACCGGCACCTGGATGGAGAACGATCGCGAACTGGAATCGATTTTCACCTCCGCTGATGCGAACGAAGGTTCACTGGCGTTTGCGCAGAAGCGGAGAGCGAACTGGGTCGGCCGATAGTTCCCGGATCGCCACCTCCGACGCCTGCAGCAACACGCGTTCACCGTTCGCGTATGTGGTGCCATCCCCGTCATGCACACGGTGAAGGCCCAGCATCCTGGTGTTCATCGGGATGCAGGGCCTTCACTAACGGTGCCCCTGGAGGGATTCGAACCCCCAACCGTTTCCTTAGGACGGAACTGCTCTTCCGTTGAGCTACAGAGGCTGGCTCTATAAGGCTACCGTGCGCGCCGAGTGGCGCCGGTCAGGCGGCAGGGGCGAGGTACTCATCCCACTGCGGCAGCGGCCGCTCCACGCCGGGCACGACCCAGGTGGTGCCCTGCGGCAGTCCCGGCGTGAACCGCATCGTCCAACCCATCTCCGCCGGGGTTTTATCACTTTTCACGTTGTTGCAGCGCAGGCAGCTGGCCACCAGGTTTTCCCAGGTGTCCCGGCCGCCTCGGGACCGCGGCAGCACGTGGTCGATCGTCGCAGCCGATTTTCCGCAATAGCAACATCGGTGCTCATCCCGGCGCAGCACACCACGGCGACTGACCGGCACGGCACGCGAGCGCGGAATACGCACGTAGCGGGTGAGCAGAATGACGCTCGGCCGCTCCCAGGCGCCAGAGGCCGCCCGCACCGGATGACCCCGATCGGACTCCACAATGGTGGCTTTGTGATTCATGACGAGCACGAGCGCCCGTTTAAACGAGACCACGGCGAGGGGTTCATACCCCGCGTTGAGGACCAGTGTGCGCATACGCTCCCTCTCGAAAGAGGCTGGACGGCTTCCAGCCATTCGAACTACCCGGCGCACTACGGGTCAGGAACGAGCAAACAAACAAAAAAGGCGCTGTCACGAGTGACAACGCCCTGCAGGCCACGGTGTGGCGTACGAATATTTGACTGCTATGCCGTCGCGTGTGCGGGTCGCGCCGATCCATGGTGTGGATCGTGCCACTCGTACGCATTGGCCCTCCAAAAAACCCGCAGAACATCAGGATTTTAGGCTAACCCAGAAACCCGCACGGTAACAGAGCCAGCCGAAAGTTTGTGCTGGGCGTTCACCCGGCGTTCATGGCTGTGGCCCGCACGCAGAAGCGCGGCACCGACCGAAGTCGATGCCGCGCTCAGGAGTGTCCGCGCTCAGGAGTGTCCGCGCTCAGGACTCTCCGCGCTCAGGACTCTCTGCGCTCAGGATGCTCGAGCCGGCTCAGATGCCGATGCGCACGATGTAGTAGTCGCTCGTCCAGATCGGCTGGATCCGCACGTTCTGTCCGGTGTACGGGGCGTGCAGAATGTTGCCGTTGCCGGCGTAGAAACCGTCGTGGCCGGGCATGATCACGAGGTCACCGGGAACGGCGTCTTCGATGGAGATGCGGGTGCCGGCGGCGGCCTGCCCGTTCGCGGAGTGCGGCAGGCTGATGCCGAACTGCGCGTAGACGTACATGATGAAGCCGGAGCAGTCGAAACCGGCCGGGGTCGCGCCGCCATACACATACGGGACGCCCTGGTATTGCGAGGCCACGTTAAAGACGGCGGCCAGATTGACATCGGGATAGGCCGGTGCGGCGAGGTAATCGGCGGCCGACGGCCCAGCGTATGACGTGGCGTAGCTGGCCAGCTGGGTGCTCACTTCGGCGCGTCGCGCCTCGGCCGCAGCAGCAGCTTCGGCGGCGGCGGTGGCAGCCTGGGCTGCGGCGATCTCTTCAGGAGTGGTTGCGGTGAAGCCATCGCGGGCCACGGTGACGGTGGCGGCGGCGGCGTCAACCTCGAGGCCCTGCGCCTCGGCCTTGGTGCGTTCCGTGGTCTCGGTGGCGGCGAAGGCCGTATCCCCGGCCTGCGGCGCGAAAGCGTAGGCGGGAATGGCCATGGTCGCCATCAGCCCGAACGCGAGGCTCATGACCACGACGTTGCCGACCTTGCCACGGCCGTGCGGCCGTCGCGGCGCCGAGTGCCGCGTGACGGCAGACGATCGGGGTGAGACCGGGTTGGGCACGCTCTCGAGGGAGGTGCCGGTACGGCTCAGTTCGCGTCGGGACCGTCTACTGTCTGATGCTGCCAAAGTGTTGACCTCCGGCGCCTCGACAACACTAGGTTGTTGTCCCGTCCACGTGTTCAAGCGGATGTGAACCGACGCAGGAGACGGGTGATGGGGCGTCCCGGTCGGTGTCCTTCGACCGTGTTCTGGTCTGTGGGACGTTGTCGAGGTTACGTGACGCTGACCTGTTTGTCACTCTGAAACGGCATTAATCTAACGAATTGATAACAAACAACGTGCTTTTTGGTCGATTTGACCTGACGCCGCTGTTGTGCTGTTATGCGACGATCAGGCCCCGATCGCAGGCGTGGCAACGAAGATATGGCCGGCGACCTCGTTGGGCAACTCCAGCCCATCGCCGAATCCTTCAACCTGTACCAGAACGTACGACCCGGCGGCCGAGAAGGTTCCGACGACACCGGGCAGCACACCAGACTGCTTGAGCTGCAGCAACAGCTCCGGGTCGAACTGCACGGGTTCCCCGAGGCGACGGATGACGGCACGCACCGGATCGGGCGAACTCGCCACGACAGACAGCACGTTGGTCACACCGGCCATGAAGGCATCCGCCGGGGAGTGCCCGAATTCATCGAGTCCGGGGATGGGGTTGCCGTAGGGGGATTCGGTGGGGTGGCCCAGCAAATCGAGAATCTTGCGCTCCACCTGCTCGCTCATCACGTGTTCCCAGCGACAGGCCTCCTCGTGCACGAACTCCCACTCGAGGCCGATGACGTCATGCAGCAGGCGCTCGGCGAGGCGGTGCTTACGCATCACGTGCACGGCGCGGCTGCGTCCCTCGACGGTGAGCTCAAGATGCCGATCGCCTGAGACGACCACGAGTCCGTCCCGTTCCATGCGGGCGACGGTCTGCGAGACGGTGGGTCCGGAGTGTCCGAGCCGTTCGGAGATGCGCGCTCGCAGAGGCACGATGTGTTCCTCCTCAAGGTCGAGGATGGTTCGAAGATACATCTCGGTGGTGTCGATCAAATCCGTCATCTTCACCCTCCTTCGGGGCCTGTCGTGGAACGGGCTAAGCCTACCCTTCGCTGGGAGGGCAACTAGAATCGCCTCATGTCAGACCTCGTAATACCTTCAGACCTTCTGCCCCTCGACGGACGCTTCGGCTGCGGCCCGTCGAAGATTCGAAAGGAGCAGATGGAACACCTGATCAGCTTCGGTGACAGCATCCTGGGAACTTCGCACCGCCAGCCGGCCGTGAAAGACCTCGTCGGCCGCGTGCGTGCCGCGCTCGGCGAATTGTTCACCCTCCCCGAAGGCTATGAAGTCATCCTGGGTAACGGCGGCTCGACCGCCTTCTGGGACGCCGCCGCCTTCTCCCTGATCGAAAAGCGCAGCCAGCACCTGGTCTTCGGCGAGTTCGGTGGCAAGTTCGCCAAGGCCGCGGCCGCCCCGTGGCTGGAGGCACCCGACGTGATCGACGCCGCCACCGGATCACGCAGCGAGTTCGTGCCGACCCCGGGCATCGACGTGTACGCCTGGCCGCAGAACGAGACCTCCACCGGTGTGATGGCCCCCGTCACCCGTGTGGTCGCCGACCCCGGCGCCCTCACCGTGATCGACGCCACCAGTGCGGCCGGCGGAATCGACTTCTCCGCCGATCAGGCGGATGTCTACTACTTCGCCCCGCAGAAGAACTTCGCCTCCGACGGCGGTATCTGGTTCGCGCTGTTCTCCCCCGCTGCCGTCGCCCGGGTCGAGCGCATCGCCGCGAGCGGCCGCTACATTCCCGAGTTCCTCAGCCTGAAGAACGCGATCGACAATTCGCGTCTCAACCAGACACTGAACACCCCGGCACTGACCACCCTGCTGCTGATGGAAAACCAGATCGACTGGATGAACCAGAGCGGCGGCCTCGGTTGGGCGTCCGCGCGCACGCAGGAATCGTCATCCGTTCTCTACGACTGGGCGACCGGCGTGGACTACGCCAGCCCGTTCGTGGTAAACCCCGAGCACCGCTCGCAGGTCGTGGTGACCATCGACTTCGATGACGCCATCGACGCCTCGCAGATCAGCAAGGCGCTGCGCGCCAACGGTGTGCTCGACACCGAGCCGTACCGCAAGCTCGGCCGCAACCAGCTGCGGGTGGCCACCTTCACCGCCATCGACCCCGCCGACGTGCGTCAGCTGGTCGCGTCGATCGAATACGTCACCGGGCACCTGGGCCGGTAGCCGATGCGCCTCTGGATTCCCGACAGCGAGCGCCGGCCCGACCCCGAGCCGACGCGCACGGATGCGCGCACCGCGCTTCTCGTGGGATCCGCGGCGTGGCTGGCCGCCCTGCTCGCTGCGTTGCTGTGGCGAGACGCACTCATCGAGCAGGGCCTGGGCTGGTGGATCTGGTGCGTCGTGATCAGCCTTGTGCTCGGCGCACTCGGGCTCGCCTGGGTGCAGTGGCGGCGCGGCTCAGACTGACCGACCGTGCGTCGTCGTCGCTGACGCCGGCGGCGTCGTGGTCATCCGCGTCGTCATCATCGTCGTCGTCGTCGTCGTCGTCGTCGTCGTCTTCGTCGTCATCTTCGTCGTCGTCTTCGTCGTCGTCTTCGTCGAAGGCGTCGTCGAAGGCGTCGTCGTCATCAATGCCCTCCAGCGCGGCGAGCGCCGCGACAGCAGCTTCGGCACTCAGCGCTTCGGCACTCAGCGCTTCGGCACTGTGCAGGTCCTGGGCACTGAGCAGGTCTTGGGTGGCGCTGTAGTCGGCGAGCCGGTCGGACCACGGTACCCACTCGGGTGCGAGCAGGGCGCCGTCACCGGGCGTGAGTTCGGTTTCCAGCACCGACGGGGCCGCGTCCTCGGTCGCTCGGGCCAGGCTCACGGTCCAGCGCCAGCCCGGGTATCCGGTCATGGTGCACGCGAAGTACAGCGAGAGGGCCCGTTCGCCTTCCACACGGTGCCCGATCGGCTCGCCGATGGTGTCCGCCGGCGTGATCTCGAGCAGCGCGGTGCGGGCCAGGTCCACGGCAGCCAGAAGCGCCTCGTCGGCCACCGCCGAGACGACCTCGGCGGCAACCTCGGTGGCGGTGTCGTCGGGCACGGTAACAGCACCCACGGGTACGTCATTCAGGGGTTCAGGCATCGAGCTCCTCGGCCACCTTGCGGAGCATGGCGGCAATTTTGTGGCTGTGCGAACTTTCCGGGTATCGTCCCCGGCGCAGGTTGGCGCCCATTCCATCGAGCATCTTCACGAGGTCCTCCACGATGATGGCCATGTCGTCGGCCGGCTTGCGGCTGAGTTTCGACAGGCTGGGCGGGGCCTCGATCACACGTACCGACAGCGCCTGGGCGCCGCGCTTGCCGTCGGCAATACCGAATTCGAGTTTGGTTCCGGCCTTCACCGTCGTTCCGGCGGGCAGCGCAGAAGCGTGCAGGAAGACCTCGTGGCCGTCATCAGAGGTGATAAAGCCGAAGCCTTTCTCCTCGTCGTAGAACTTGACCTTGCCGGTGGGCATCTGAACCTCATCTTGATTCGGGGCGCACAAATGGCGCACGCTGGAGCCCCAGCATATTCGGTTCTCGTACCCTGCGCCCCGTATCCTAGATACCGTGACCATTCAACCTCCGCACGCGTCCAACCGTCCCGAGCGCATCCTGGCGTACATGGTCGCGGCGGTGGTCGTGCTGTCGATCCTGTGCTTCATCGCGCTGATCGCCGGAACCGCCCTGGGTGCCGGCAACAACGACGGCTTCAGCCAGGGCCTCTGGCCCACGGTGATCACCCTGCCGCTGTTCGGGCTTCCCGTCGGCTTCGTGCTGATTATCGTGCTCATGGTGCTCAGCGGCGTGCGTCGCAGCCGGGAAGCCAAGGAGAACAGGTGAGCATGCTCGCCCTGGCCACCCGGCTGCGTGCCCTCGACGATGCGGCGCTGCACCGCGTGCTGCGCGTGCGAGAGGTGCCGGCCGCGGGCATCCGTGACTTCTTCGACCTCGCCGACGCGGTGCTTGACCCGGCAAACGTGCAGCAGGCACTGGCGCACCTCGACCGCCCCACCCTCGCGGTGCTGGCCGCCGTGGGCGAGCTCAGCACCGCCGCCACCCGTGAGGGCGGCGATGCCGCCCCCGGCATCGCGGACGTGGCGGCCCGGCTCACCCTGCTGCGTCACGCCCCGGCCGATGCCCGCACGGTCGCCCACAGCATCGATCTGCTCGACGCACTGGTGCTCGGCGAGCGCCGCGACGACACCTTCTTCGCCTACGACGCCGTGATCGCGCAGCTGCAGGCCTGGCCGCAGCAGGGACTGCCCGGCGGCGCCGACCTCATCACTGAAACCGCCCCTGTGCGCGCCCCGCGACCCACGGCCGCCGGCATCGGTTTCACCGACCAGCTCGCCGCCGAACGGGCCTTCGCGGCCGTCTCGAGCGTCGCCGAACTGGTCAGCGAGGTGGCCCGGGAACCCGCCCGTGAGCTCAGCCGCGGCGGGCTCGGACTGCCCGACAGCAAACGCCTCGCCGCCGTGATGTCGGTGGAGCTCGACGCGGTCGCCGCGCTGGTTTTGATCGCCTCCCGGGCCGGGCTGATCGCCCGCTCGGAGGGTCACTGGATGGAGACCGAGGTCGGCGAGGCCTGGCTGCTGGAGAGCACCACCCAGCGCTGGATCGCACTGGCCGAATCGTGGAGCGCCGTCCTGCCCGTCGACGTGGCCCGCAGTGTGCCGAAGGAACCTGGAATCTCCTGGGGTGACGGACTGCACGACCTCATCACGTGGCTGTACCCGGCCGGAGGTCCCGTGATGCACGAGCGGGTCACCGAGTTCGCCCGCGACGCCGAGATTCTCGGCATCACCGCGCAGCAGGCCACCAGCACGGTCGGGGCCGCACTGCTGGCCGGACAGCGCGACACCGCCATCGCCGCGATGACGGCCGCGTTGCCGGCGGAGGTCGGCGCGGTGTATCTGCAGCACGACCTGTCGATCGTGGCGCCGGGGCCGCTGTCCGCCTCCATCGATGCGCGGTTGCGCGGCATGGCCGACGTGGAAAGTCGCGAGTTGGCGTCCAGTTTTCGCATCACCGCGGCATCCGTCAACCGGGCCCTCGCCGCCGGCGAGAACGCCGACAGCATCCTGGATTTTCTGCGCGGAATCTCGCTGACCGGGATTCCGCAGCCCGTGGACTACCTCATCACTGAATCGGCCGGCCGGTACGGGCGGGTGCGCACCGGAACGGCCGCTGCGGCCGATGCGCCCGCGCGCAGTTACGTGCGCTCGGTCGATGACGCCCTGCTCGGCACCATCCTTGTGGATCAGACCCTGGCCCCGCTCGGGCTGGAACGCAGCGGCGACCACCTCGTGAGCGCCTTCGCGACCGACACCGTCTTTTGGGCGCTCAGCGACGCCCGGTACCCCGTCGCAGCCGAAGATGACACCGCCGAGATCGTGCACCTGCGCCGGCACCCGCTGGCCCCGGCCGCTTCGGCACCCACGGTCGATGCCGCCCAGACGCTGCTGCAGAACCTGCGCGCCACCGACGGCGGCGAAGTGATGGCAGCGGATGCCTGGCTCGCCCGCCAGCTGGACTCGGCGATCAAGGCCAAGCAGACCGTGACGGTGAGCATCAGCATGCCCGGCGGCGTGGTGGTGGACTACCTGCTCGAACCCGCCAGCGTCAGCGGAGGGCGCTTTCGGGCCCGGGACCGGCGCGCCGACATTGAGCGAACCCTGCCGCTGTCGAGCATCATCAGCATCACCCCGGTTCCCTGATCGCCCCGACACCCTGAACGGCCTGCAACCCTGAACTGGGGGCACGTCGCGGCTGGGTGTCACCCACCAGTACGCACCGCCCGTGCCGGTCGTCAGACCCGGAAGGCGTAGAATTATGAGCTATGTCTGATGGCCCACTGATTGTCCAAAGTGACCGCACCGTGTTGCTCGAAGTCGCCCATCCTCTGGCTGAGGATGCGCGCCACGACCTCGCTGTGTTCGCCGAGCTGGAACGCGCTCCCGAACATATCCACACGTACCGCATCACCCGGCTGGGCCTGTGGAATGCCCGCGCCGCCGGGCACGGGGCCGGTGACATGCTCGCCACCCTGGAGCGGTACTCCAAGTTCGCCATCCCCCAGACGGTCAGCGTGGATATCACCGAGACCGTGGGCCGCTACGGCCGACTCGTCATCGAACGTGACGCGGAGGGCGCCCTGGTGCTCCGCAGCAGCGACCAGGCGGTGCTCACCGAAGTGGCCGGCGCCAAGCGCATCGCCCCGCTGCTGATCGGGCATCCCTCCCCCGACACCTTCCTCGTGGAACCGTGGGCGCGCGGCCAACTCAAGCAGGAACTCGTGAAGCTCGGCTGGCCCGCCGAAGACCTCGCCGGCTACACACCCGGCACCCCGCACGACATCGCCCTCAAGGAAGACGGCTGGGCGTTGCGGGACTACCAGAACCAGGCCGTGTCCAGCTTCTTCGACGGCGGCTCGGGAGTGGTGGTGCTGCCCTGCGGCGCCGGGAAGACCCTCGTCGGTGCCGGCGCCATGGCGACGGCCAAGACCAACACCCTGATTTTGGTCACCAACACCGTCTCGGCCCGGCAGTGGCGCGCCGAGCTGCTCAAGCGCACCACGCTCACCGCCGACGAGATCGGGGAGTACTCCGGCCAGGTCAAAGAGGTCAAACCGGTCACCATAGCCACGTACCAAATCCTCACCGCCAAGCGCAAGGGCGAGTACGCACACCTGGAGCTGCTGGACGCCATGGACTGGGGCCTGGTGATCTACGACGAGGTGCACCTGCTTCCCGCCCCGGTGTTCAAGCTCACTGCCGAGTTGCAGGCCCGCCGCCGGCTGGGGCTGACCGCCACGCTCGTGCGCGAAGACGGCCGGGAGGGCGACGTCTTCAGCCTGATCGGTCCCAAACGTTTCGACGCGCCGTGGAAGGAGATCGAGGCTCAGGGCTACATCTCGCCGGCCTCCTGCTACGAGGTGCGCATCGACATGCCCCAAAGCGACCGGCTCACCTATGCGGCGGCCGCTGACGACGAACGCTACCGCCTCGCCGCGACGGCTCCGGCCAAGGTCGACGTGGTCAAGGCGCTCATGAAGAAGCATGTCGGCGAACGCATTTTGATCATCGGCCAGTACCTCGACCAGATCGAAGAGCTCGCGCAGGCCCTCGACGCGCCCCAGCTCACCGGCGCCACCCCGATCGACGAACGGGAACGGTTGTACCAGGCCTTCCGGGTGGGCGAGGAGAAGGTGCTCGTGGTGTCCAAGGTCGCGAACTTCTCGGTGGACCTGCCCGAGGCGACCGTGGCCATTCAGGTGTCGGGGTCGTTCGGGTCCCGGCAGGAAGAGGCCCAGCGCCTGGGCCGGCTGCTCCGGCCCAAGGAGTCCGGGCTGTCGGCGAACTTCTACACGCTGGTCTCCCGCGACACCGTCGACCAAGACTTTGCCCAGAACCGGCAGCGTTTTCTCGCCGAGCAGGGGTACAGCTACACGATCCTCGACTCGCAGAGCCTCGCCGCCGCCTGACCCCCGCTCCGACCTTTTCGCTTGTCGAGCTTGTCGAGATCGCCATGCGTGGTCGTGTGGCGGTCTCGACAAGCTCGACCAACGGATGCGGCGCGACCGGCGGACGCGGCGCGACCGGCGGACGCGGCGCGACCGGCGGACGCGGCTCGACCGGCGGGCGGGGCGCGCCGACCGACGTGCGAGAGGCCGCGATCAGGCGCGGGCGTAGCGCAGCAGCACCGTGTCGCCGGCGGGCAACGCGTGCACCAGCCGCATCGCCCGTGGCGTCGCCGCTCCGCCGCCATGCGAGATCCGGCCCGCCGAACCGCCGTCCAGCACCGGGCTGAGC
>JBBQYN010000038.1:0-12672 GCA_038208655.1 Actinomycetales bacterium | reverse complement strand
CATGGCGCCGGGCTCTTCCGGGTTGGGAAATGCCACGGTGGGGAACGCGGCGTCGGGGGCGATCTGCGCGTCCACCAGGGTCGGCAGGTCGAAGCCGGCCTTCTCCAGTACCCGGCGGGTGGTGTCCCAGCCCACGCCGTGGAGCGCGGTGTACACCGACTTCACCTGCGCGCGCGGCTCGTGCGCGAGGCTCGCGGTTGCGGTTATGTACGCCTGCACCACGGCCTCGTCGGCGGTCTCGTATGCGGCGCGGGGCAGGTTCGGCACCAGCTCCTCGGCGGCGACGCGCAGAATCTCGGCCGCGATCAGGGCATCAGCGGGCGCCACGATCTGGGCGCCGTCGTTGCTGTCGCCCAGGTACACCTTGTAGCCGTTGTCCTGCGGCGGGTTGTGCGACGCGGTCACCATCACGCCGCAGCTGGCCGCGAGGTGACGCACCGCGAAGGCCAGCACGGGCGTGGGCAGCAGCCGGGGCAGCATGATGGCACGGATGCCCGCGCCCGCCATGATCGCCGCAGTGTCGGTCGCGAAGACGTGCGAGTTCTTCCGCCCGTCGTAGCCGATCACGATCGACGGCGTCACACCGGGGGCGGCATGCACGAGCAGGTAGGAGGCCAGTCCGGCCGCGGCCTGGGAGACCAACACCCGGTTCATCCGGTTGGACCCGGCGGCGATCGCGCCGCGCAGCCCGGCCGTGCCGAAAGCGAGACGTTCGTCGAAGCTGGAGTGCAGCTCGGCGATCGCGGCGGCGTCGCCGTCGGTGGCGCCGTTGATCAGGCCGCGCAGCTGGGCCTGGGTTTCCACGTCGGGGTCCTGGGCCAGCCAGGCCCGGGCGGTCTGCACCAGGTCGGGCAGCGCGGCGGCGCCCAGCGCGGGCATGCTGTGCGCGGCCGGCAGCGCCGCGGCGGCTTCGGGTGTGCCGACGGCGGCCATCATCTGGGTGGGTTCCCCGTCGAGGTCGTCGGGAGAGTCGATGGCACCGGCGCCGTCGGGCGCGCTCGTGGTTTCGATGACCGGCATGGCCATGGTGGGGGCGTTGTCGAGGTCGGCGGGAGGCTCCGTGGGCTCGGGCTCGGGCTCAGGGTCGGCGCGGTGACGTCCGCCGGTGCGCACGGGCGGGGCATCCGTCGTCAGCTCAGGGCCATCGACGCCGTCTGGCTCGTTCCCGGTCGGCTCGTTCGCGGTCACAGGGCGGCCACGATTCGGGCCAGCAGGGCGCTGATCACGGGCTCGGCGTGGGCGCCGGCCTCGATCACTTCCTGGTGGCTGAGCGGGGTCGGCGAGATGCCGGCGGCCAGGTTGGTGATCAGGCTCATGCCCAAAATTTCCATGCCGGCCTGGCGGGCGGCGATGGCTTCCAGTGCGGTGGACATGCCCACGATATGGCCGCCGATGGCCTTGGCCATCTGAACCTCGGCCGGGGTCTCGTAGTGCGGGCCGCGGAACTGGCAGTACACGCCTTCGTCCAGGGTCGGGTCGATGCCGCGGGCGATGTCCCGCAGTCGAGCCGAATACAGGTCGGTGAGGTCGATGAACGTGGCGCCTTCGAGCGGGGAATCCGCGGTGAGGTTGATGTGGTCGCTGATCAGCACCGGGGTGCCCGGCGTCCAGGTCTCCCGGATGCCGCCGGCACCGTTGGTGAGGATCATGGTCCTCACGCCTGCGGCCGCCGCGGTGCGCACGCTGTGCACGACCCTGCGCACCCCGTGGCCTTCGTAGTAGTGGGTGCGGGCACCGATCACGAGGGCGCGCTTGCCGCCGGGCAGCAGCACCGAGCGCAGCGTGCCGCTGTGGCCGGCGAGGGCCGGCGCACTGAAACCGGTGATCTCCTGCGCGGCGATCGTGTGGGTGGTCTCGCCGATCAGGTCTGCGGCCTTGCCCCAGCCGCTGCCGAGGGTGAGGGCAATGTCGTGGTGTGCCACTCCGGTGCGGTCGGCGATCTCGGCTGCAGCGGTGCGGGCTACCTCGAACGGGTCGGTTTTCGGCTCGTCCAAGGGGTTTGTCTCAGTCAGGAACATCCCCCCACTCTAAACGCCGAACCCGTCAGACGCCCATTTTCGGACTCGGTACGGGGCGAGGTGTGCCCAAACGGCGCGAAAACGGGTCGCTGACCCGTCTGTGGCCCCCAGACAGGCCCCGTGGAGTTGGTACCGGGCGCGGCGAGGTACGACAATATGACTATGGCCTATGAGTTCGAACGCAAGCAACGCATCGCAGTACTTGGTGGAGGGCCCGGCGGATACGAAGCGGCCATAGCCGGAGCACAGCAGGGTGCCGACGTCACCCTGATCGAACGGGTCGGTGTGGGCGGAGCCGCGGTCATCACCGACGTCGTGCCGAGCAAGTCCCTGATCGCGACGGCGGAGGCGACCAATTCCATCGGTGAAGCCACCGACCTGGGTGTGCAGTTCTTCGTGCGCAATGAGAACCAAAAGCCGTTGCGGCCCGAAGTCGCCATCAATCTGGCCGCGGTGAACAAGCGCCTGCTCGCGCTCGCCCGGCAGCAGTCCGAAGACATGAAGGCCACCCTGATTCGGGCCGGCGTCACGTACATTGCCGGGCAGGGCCGCCTCGACGGCCCCAACGCCATCATCGTCTCCACTGCGGACGGCGCCAGCGGCACCGACTTCGACCGCATCGAAGCGGACACCATCGTCGTGTCCGTCGGTGCGACACCGCGCGTGCTGCCCTCGGCGGTGCCCGACGGGGAACGCATCTTCTCGTGGACCCAGCTCTACAACCTCAAGGCCGTGCCCAAGCACCTGATCGTGGTCGGGTCCGGCGTGACCGGCGCCGAGTTCGCCTCCGCCTACCGGGCGCTCGGCTCCGAGGTCACCCTGATTTCCAGCCGTGACCAGGTGCTGCCCGGGGAAGACGAAGACGCGGCGAGCGTCATCGAGAACGTCTTCAAGCGCAACGGCATGGTCGTCTTGTCCAAGTCCCGCGCCGAATCCGTGGTGCGCACCGAGACCGGTGTGCTGGCCACCCTCAGCGATGGTCGCACGGTCGAGGGCAGCCACTGCCTCATCGCCGTCGGCTCGATCCCGAACACCACCGACCTCGGGCTCGAAGAAGCCGGGGTGGAGATCAGCGAATCCGGGCACATCCAGGTCAACCGGGTCGCGCGCACCTCGGTGCCCAACATCTACGCGGCCGGGGACTGCACGACCGAGCTGCCGCTGGCATCCGTCGCCTCGATGATGGGTCGCACCGCGGTGTTCCACGCGATGGGCGACACCGTTAACCCGATCGAGATTCGCAACGTGGCCGCGAACATCTTCACGCAGCCCGAGATCGCGACCGTCGGCTGGACCCAGAAGCAGATCGAAGACGGCCTCGCCCATGGTGACATCTACAAGCTCCCGCTGGCGTCGAACCCGCGCGCCAAGATGATGGGCATCAAGGACGGCTTCGTGAAGCTGTTCGCCCGCACCGGCAGCGGCACCGTGATCGGCGGTGTGATCGTGGCGCCCAAGGCCAGCGAGCTGATCTTCCCGCTCGCCCTGGCCGTGGAGCACCGCCTCACCGTCGACGAGGTGGCCCGCACCTTCCCGGTGTACCCCTCGCTGACGGGCTCCATAACGGATGCGGCGCGCGCCATGCACGTCGTGCACTAGCCCGCCCCACGAGCGAGCCCCATTTCGTGCGGGCGCTACGACAATTGCCGTAGCGCCCGCCGAAATTGGGCGCGCCCGCGTTCGGTAGGGTTAGGCGGGGACCGTCTCGGCGGGTGCCACGTCTGCGGCGACGGGAGCGGCGGCATCCGTGATGCTCATCAGCAGCGCGCCCGAGGACACCGTGGTGCCCACGTCGGCGCCGAGGTTGGCCACCACGCCGTCTTTCGGAGCCACGATGGGCTGTTCCTTCTTCATGGCCTCGAGCACCAGCAGCAGGTCGCCCTTGACCACGTGGTCGCCGGCGCTCACGAGCACCTACACGATGGTCGCCTGCATCGGCGCGGTGATGGCGTCACCGGTCGCGGTGACCACCGCCCCGGCTCCGCCGCGACGCCTGGGCGCGGCGCCCTTGGTGTGATCAGACGCGCTGCCGGGCAGCAGTCGGGTGGGCAGCGTCACCTCGATGCGGCGACCCTCCACCTCCACGACCACGCTGTGCCGGCCGGGCGCGTCGGCGGACTCGGCGATCGACCCGTCCCACGGCTCGATGTCGTTGGTGAACTCGGTCTCGATCCAGCGGGTGAAGATGCTGAACGGTGCACCGTCGGCCGGCGCGAACGCGGGGTCACGCACCACCTTGCGGTGGAACGGCAGCACGGTGGGCAGCCCGGCGACCTCGAACTCGTCGAGGGCACGGCGTGAGCGGGCGAGCGCCTCCTCACGGGTGGCGCCGGTCACGATCAGCTTGGCCAGCAGGGAGTCGAACGACCCCGAGATGACATCGCCCGACACGACGCCGCTGTCCACGCGCACGCCCGGCCCGCCCGAAGGACGGAACACGTGCACCGGCCCGGGGGCGGGCATGAAATCCCGGCCCGGGTCTTCACCGTTGATGCGGAACTCGAAGGAGTGCCCGGTGGGGATGGGGTCGTCGTAGTCGAGCACGGCGCCGGCGGCGATGCGGAACTGCTCGCGCACCAGGTCGATGCCGGTGATCTCTTCGCTCACGGTGTGCTCCACCTGCAGGCGGGTGTTCACCTCGAGGAACGACACTGTGCCGTCCTGCCCGATCAAGAATTCGCAGGTTCCGGCGCCGACATAGCCGACTTCGCGCAGAATCGCCTTCGAGGCGCGGTACATCTCGGTGGTCTGGGCGTCGGTGAGGAAGGGCGCGGGGGCCTCTTCCACGAGCTTCTGGTGGCGGCGCTGCAGCGAGCAGTCGCGGGTCGAGATGACGACCACGTTGCCGTGCGCGTCGGCCAGGCACTGGGTTTCCACGTGCCGGGGGGAGTCGAGGTACTTCTCCACGAAGCATTCGCCGCGACCGAACGCGGTGATGGCCTCACGGGTGGCGGAGTCGAACAACTCCTCCACGTCTTCGCGCTGACGCACGACCTTCAGGCCGCGCCCGCCGCCACCGAAGGCGGCCTTGATGGCCACGGGAAGCCCGTGCAGGTCGACGAAGTCGAGCACCTCGGCGGCGTCGACGACCGGGTTCAGCGTGCCGGGAGCCATCGGCGCCCCGACCTTCTCGGCGATGTGCCGGGCGGAGACTTTGTCGCCGAGCTGCTCGATGGCCTCGGGGCTCGGCCCGATCCACACGAGGCCGGCGCCGATCACGGCGCGGGCGAAGTCGGCGTTCTCGGCCAGAAAGCCGTATCCGGGGTGTACCGCGTCGGCACCGGAGCGGCGTGCCACGGAGAGCAGCTTGTCGATTACGAGGTACGTGTCGGCGCCGCTGGTGCCGTTGAGGCCGTAGGCCTCGTCGGCGAGGCGCGCATGCAGGGCGTCCCGATCCTGGTCGGCGTAGACGGCGACAGAGAGCAAACCGCTGTCTTTTGCCGCGCGGATCACCCGGACGGCGATCTCGCCCCGGTTGGCGATGAGGACCTTCGTTATAAGTGACACAGTCCCTTAGCCTAGGCCGCGCCCGAGAAGACCCTTTGGATTGAATCGACAAAAAGATGCGCCGAAGTTCTGCGGATGCCTACAAAAGGCTGCCCGGGGACCGGTTCCACAGGCTGGGCCAGTCGTACCCGAGCTGCCGCACCAGACGCCGCAGGGTCGGCAGTGACAACCCCACCACCGTGCTCGGATCGCCCACGATGCGCGAAATGAACGGGGCGCCCAGACTGTCGATGGTGAACGCGCCGGCCACGAACAGGGGCTCACCGGTGCCGATATAGGCGGCCAGTTCCGCATCCGTTATATCGTCGGCGAAACTGACCTCGGCGACGGCGACCGCGCCCACGGCCGCGCGCGGCACGCCGCCCTGCTGGTCGATCAGCCAGTGCCCGGAGTACAGCAGCCCGGTGCGGCCGCGCTGCAGCTGCCAGCGGGCGTGGGCGTTCTCGGGTGTGTGCGGCTTGCCGTAGATGACGTCGTCGATGACGAACACCGAATCGCCGCCCAGGATCAGGCCGTCGACGCTCTTAGAGTCGGGGCCGACCGGGCCAGCGGATGCCGCCTCCGCCTTCGCACGGGCCAGCAACTGCACGAGCACGGCCGGGGTCAACGGCCCGCCGGCCAGCGTTTCCGCGGCGGCCTGCGCGGCCGTTTCATCCACGGCCGGGTCGATCAGCGCGGGCTCGATGCCGGCGCTTCGCAGCAGGGCGAGCCGGGCGGGGGAGGTGGACGCGAGGTGTAAACGCATGCGGGCCTAACTTGGTGTGGGATTATTGGGTAATGGGCACTAACTCGCACACCAACGACATTTCGAGCGCACACGCGGAGCAGGGCGAGGCGCCCGGCGTCGGCACCGAACTCGACCTCACCATTAGTAACGTAGCCCACGGCGGAATCTTCGTGGCCCGCCACGAGGGCCGGGTGATCTTCGTCAGCGACACCGTTCCCGGGGAACGCGTGCGGGCACGCCTCACCGACGCCAACCACAAAAGCTTCTGGCGCGCCGAAACCGTCTCTGTACTCGAGCCCGCGCCGGAACGCCAGCCGCACGTCTGGGCCGCCGCCGCCGTGGAACGTGCCCCCGAAGACCGCGCCGGCGGCGCCGAATTCGGCCACATCGAACTGGGATTCCAGCGTGAACTGAAACGCCGCGTGCTCACCGAATCGCTCAGCCGCATGGCCAAGATCGACAGCGACGTCACCGTGGAAGCCGTGCCCGTCGGCGCGCACTCCAGCCCCGGCGACGCCATGGACGGCACCGGATGGCGCACCCGGGTCAGCCTGCACGTGGCCGACGACGGCACGGTCGGCCCCTACGCCGCCCGCTCACACCGGGTGATCCCGGTCGCCGACCTGCCGCTGGCCGAACGCAGCATCGAACTGGCCGCGCCGCTGGACCGGTTGTACCGGGGCGCAGCATCCGTCGACCTCGTCGCCCCGAGCGTCGGCGACGTGCGCGTGACCGTCGTGACCACGGATGCCCGCGGCAAGCGCGCCCGCACCCCCCGCCATGTGATCCGCGAACTCGTGGGAGACCGCGAATTTCAGCTGGACGCCGCCGGTTTCTGGCAGGTGCACTCCCGCGCCGCCGAAACGCTGTTCCGCGCCGTGCAGAGCACCATCAGCGCGGACCTGTTCGACCCGAAGGCCGCCAACCTCGACCTGTACGGCGGGGTGGGCCTGCTCGCCGCGTCGGTCGGTGACCGGTTCGGCGCCGACGTGCGCATCACCTCGGTGGAGAGCGACCCCGAAGCGGTGAACTTCGCCGCCACGAACCTCAAGGACTGGGTGGGCGCTACCGCCGAGACCGACCGGGTGGACCGCTTTCTGGCCCGCCTGATTCGTGAAGCCAGCGCCGCCGACCGGGCCAAGCAGCAGGCCGCCACCGTGGTGCTCGACCCGCCGCGCAGCGGAGCCGGCAAAGCCGTCGTCGACCAGCTCGCCGCGCTGCACCCCGCCCAGATCGTGTACGTGGCGTGCGACCCGGTGGCCTTGGCCCGCGATGTCGCCCTGTTCGCCGGGCACGGTTACGACCTCACCGCGCTGCGCGCCTTCGACCTGTTTCCCAACACTCACCACGTGGAGGCTGTCGCGCTGCTCACGAGGTAGCCGTCGTAAGTCACTAACGTTAGGAGTGCACCCGCACCGGTGCACCGGCAATCGGAGGACAGCAGACGTGAGCACGGTTCTTCCCGGCGGCCCCACCCGGCCCCCGCGCCCCATCCGGGTAGGCATCGTCGACGATCATGAGTCGGTGCGGCTGGGGCTGCAGTCCGCCTGCGAGCACGCCGGCTACGAGGTCGTCACGACGGCTCCGACGGTAAACGAGCTCGTGACCGGCCTCGCCGGCCGGGTCTGCGACGTGGTTGTGCTCGACCTGTCGCTGGGCGACGGATCCCACGTCACCGAGAACGTGCGCCTGGTACAGGAGACCGGTTCCGCGGTGCTGATCCACAGCATCGCCGACCGGGTCGCCTCGGTGCGGGAGGCCCTCGCCGCCGGCGCGGCCGGAGTGATCCCGAAATCCTCGCCCACCACGACGGTGATGGCGGCGGTGGCCTCGGTCGCCCGCGGCGACGTGCTCAACAACCTCGAATGGGCCACGGCCATCGACGCGGACAGCGATTTCGCCAAGGCTCAGCTCGGTCGGCGGGAACGCGACGTGCTGCACCTCTACGCCTCCGGGCTGCCGCTGAAAATGGTGGCCACCCAGCTGGGCATCGCGCACTCGACCGCCCGGGAATACCTTGACCGCATCCGGGTGAAGTACATCGAGGTGGGCCGCCCCGCCCCGACCAAGGTCGACCTGCTGCGCCGCGCCGTCGAAGACGGAATCCTGCCCGGGCTCGACGTGGACCCGCGAGACAGCCGTGTCTAAGCGTCCGATCGCGGCGCACACCCCTGCCGCGCCGCGCGACCACGCGAGCGCAGCCGGCTCGCTCGCGGGCACCCCGCGCCGCCCGATCAGCCGCGCCCAGATCGAAACGGTCATCTACCGGTCGGTGGCCGGCATCTCGTTGATCTTCGCGCTGCAATCGGTGCCGAGCATGCTCGTGCAGATCGACGATCGCCGCCCGGGACTCGCGATGTTCGGCGCGGCCGCGCTCGGCGCCGCGATCCTCGGGGTGGTGCTGGCCAGCATCCTGAAACGCGGCGTGCGCACCATGACCACGCTCGTGGCGGTGCTGTATCTCGTGGAACTGCTCGCGTGGCCGATGCTCATGGTCGACCCCGACGCCGTTCTGGCCGACAAACCGTGGATCTGGTACCTCTGCACCGTGGCCACCTCCTGCGCCGCCATCGCGTTCGGGCTGCGCTGGGCGGCGCTGTACACCTTCGTCGTGCCCATCGTCTACGGCCTGATCCGGGTGCTGCCCTCCGGCGGCAGCGCCAACGTGGGCCTCGCCGTGCTCGACGTGGTCTACGCCATGTTGCTCGGCTTGGTCGTGCTCATCATCATCTCGCTGCTGCGCGACGCGACCGCGGTCGTCGACGACGCCCAGACGAAGGCACTGTCGACCTACGCGGTGGCCGTGCGGCAGCACGCCACCGAGGTGGAACGCATCGAAGTGGATGCGATCGTGCACGACACCGTGCTGGCCACCCTGCTCGCGGCGGCCGGCGCGCACACCCCGAAGAACGCGCACCTCGCCGCGGTCATGGCCCGGAACGCGCTGGCCCGGCTGGGCGAGGCCGAGGCGGAGCCGGTGGACGAGACCCGGTGGGTGCCGTTCGCGAAGCTGGCCGACCGCATCCGTGCCGCCGCCGGTGCGCTGAGCTGCCCCGTGGTCGTGATCGACACCACCGCGCCGCCGCCCGAGCCCACCGCGCCCGAGGCCGCCGCACCCGCCGCCGCGCCGGTGCCGGCCCAGCTGTCGGAGCAGGCCGGTGAGGCGCTGTACTCGGCGACCGTGCAGGCCATGGTGAACAGCCTGCAGCACGCCGGCTCGCTGCCCGCGCCGGACTCGCGCACCGTGACCCTCTCGGTGACCGACACCGGCGCCTGCGTCATCGAGGTGGCCGACCACGGCCGCGGCTTCGTGCTCGCCGACGTTTCGCCCGACCGGCTGGGCCTGCGGGTGTCGATCCAGGGCCGGGTGCGGGCCGCCGGCGGTAGCGCGCTCATCGAATCCACCCCGGGCAGGGGCACCACCGTGACCCTGCGCTGGCCCGGCGAACCGGAGTCCCCGTGATTCCGCACGCCCGAGCCCTGATGACCACTCTGGCCGGCCTCTTCTCGGTCTACCACGTGGTGCTCGGGGTCTACGCGCTGCAGCGGCCCGAGCATCCCGAACCCACCCTGGTGGCCATGGCCGTGTACCTCGGCGCCACCCTGCTGAGCCTTTGGCCGAGCACACCGGTACGGATGCCCCGGGTGCTGGCCTTCTTCATCCTCGCCGTGTGCGTGGTCCTGCCCGTGTTGGTGGGCAGTCAGCTCGACGGATCTCACGACAACGGTTACGCCACCTGGTATGTGGCCGCGATCGGCACGCTGCTCACCATCACCGCGACCCGCAAACAACCGGGCATCGCTTGGCTCGGTGTGGCTTTCCTGGTCGTGCACACTGTGGCCTGGGCCGGGTTCGGAGCCCTCGGTCCGATGGGTGTGATTGGCAGCGTGGTGTGGGTCGCCGCAGCCGTGCTGATGAGCCGGGCCCTGGCCAAAGCCAGCCGCGACGCGGCCCAGTTCGACCGCGCCGAGATGGAAGCCACCCGGTGGCAGGCCGCGCAGGAGGCGCACCTCTACGAACGTCAGGTGCGGCTGGCCTACACGAACCGCATGGCCCTGCCGATGCTGCGCCGCATCATGAACGGCGACGGTGCCCTCGACGACGCCGAGAAGCTGGAGTGCCGTTTTCTGGAGGCGGCCATCCGTGACGAGATTCGCGGTCGCCGACTGCTCAACAACGCCGTGCGCCGGGAAGTGATGGCGGCCCGCAGGCGCGGGGCGATCGTGACGCTGCTGGATGAGGGCGGCATCGACGACCTCGACGGTGAAACGCTGAACGACGTACTGCATCAGCTGGCCGCCGCCATCCGTGACACCACCGCCGACACGATCATCGCCCGCACCGCAGTCGAGACGTCGGGCACGGCCGTGACGGTGGTGGGGTTGTGCAGCGTCGACCCGAGCGTCGCCGCGCTCGGGTTGGAATCGGCCGGTGACGAGGTGCAACTCTGGCGCGAGATTCCGCGCTATCCCGTGCGCGCCTGGGGCTCCGCCCCCTAACCCCGCAGCAGCCCCGCCCCCGGTTTGGGGCGGCCGCTACGACAATTGCCGTAGCGCTCGCCCCAAACCGACCACGCCAGCAACCGCCCCTCCGACACCGTGCGCATATGGGGCGCATGAACGGTAACGGATGCTCATCACGGCGACACTGGAGCCGACTCCGGTCTCGCCGCAACCACGCGCTGATCGAGATCGCCACTGACCAACAGGAGGTCCCGAAGCCAGCGTTGGTTGTACGGCGGTCTCGACAAGCTCGACCAACGGGCTGCGCCCGCTGTGACCAGCGGATGCGAGGCAACCCCTCGCGGGGCACGCGAAAAGGGACCCGCCCGAAGGCCGATCCCTTTCGCATTTCCGAGCCGACGACAACCCGAATGCCGCCTGCTCGCCCCCAACTCATTCGCCTGAGTACCCTAGTCGGCGAACAATTGGTTATGGCATTCGGTGATAAAAGCACCACCTCTGAACACCACCGTGCACGGACAGTCTGGCGCAGAGCGGGCCGACACGCAGTCGGCATTTAGGGGGACAGACACCTGCCCAGCGCAGCCCGCCCGGCTCAGCCGGAGAAGCTGCGCCACTGCCCGGCGCCCGGCCGTAACGGCACGCGCAGCGGACGCATCGACCGCTGCCAGGCGCTCTGCCCGGCCTGGGGCGCGCGACGGCGCAGGTCGGACTCTTCCTGCAGCAGGCCCTGCAGCACGGCGGTGACGGCCGACACTTCGGCATCGGTCACGTTGCGGGTGACGAACACGATCTCGGCGGGGTTCAATGATGTCGGCATGGTTACAGCGGAATGTTGCCGTGCTTTTTGGCCGGCAGCGTGGCGCGTTTGGTGCGCAGCGCCCGCAGTGCCTTGATCACCGACACCCGGGTCATGGCCGGCTCGATGATGCCGTCCAGCTCGCCACGCTCGGCCGCCAGGAACGGGCTCGCCACGTTGTAGGTGTACTCGTTGGCCAGCCGGGTGCGCACCGCGGCCACGTCTTCGCCGGCCTTCTCGGCGGCCTTGATCTCGGCACGGTACAAAATGTTCACCGCGCCCTGCCCGCCCATCACGGCAATCTCCGCCGTCGGCCAGGCCAGGTTGATATCTGCGCCGAGCTGCTTGGAGCCCATCACGATGTACGCGCCGCCGTAGGCCTTGCGCAAAATCACGGTCACGAGCGGCACGGTCGCCTCGGCGTAGGCGTAGAGCAGCTTCGCACCGCGACGGATGACCCCGGTCCACTCCTGCTCGGTACCGGGCAGGTAGCCGGGCACATCCACCAGGGTGAGGATCGGAATCGAGAACGCGTCACAGAACCGCACGAACCGGCTGGCCTTCTCGCCGGCTTCGATGTTCAGGGTGCCGGCCATGGCGTTGGGCTGGTTGGCGACGATGCCGATCGAACGGCCCTCCACGCGGGCGAAACCCACCACGATGTTCGGGGCGAACAACGGCTGAGTCTCGAGAAAATCCCCGTTGTCGACGATGTGCGCGATGACGGTTTTCACGTCGTAGGGCTGGTTGGGGGAATCCGGAATCAGCGTGTTCAACGTGCGGTCGGCATCCGTTGTCTCAAGCTCTACCTCGCTGTCGAACACGGGCGCGTCGGCGAGGTTGTTGTCGGGCAGAAAGCTCAGCAGGGTGCGGGCGAAATCGAGCGCGTCGGGTTCGTCGCTGGCCAGGTAGTGCGACACACCGCTGCGCTGGTTGTGGGTGAGGGCGCCGCCGAGCTCTTCCATGCCCACGTCTTCGCCGGTGACGGTCTTGATCACGTCGGGTCCGGTGACGAACATCTGGCTGGTCTTGTCGACCATGATCACGAAGTCGGTCAGGGCGGGGGAGTACACCGCGCCGCCGGCCGCGGGGCCGCAGATAATGGAGATCTGCGGAATGACACCGGATGCGGCGGTGTTGCGGCGAAAAATCTCACC
>JBBQYN010000037.1:0-13005 GCA_038208655.1 Actinomycetales bacterium | reverse complement strand
GTGAACGGCGTCGCCTTCTTCGGCCCCGTCATCTCCCCGGCACCGATGGGCGACCAGGCCCTCGCCCTCTGGGACGGCGTCGTCGCGCTGGCCAACTACGACGGGTTCTTCGAACTCAAGCGCAGCCGCACCCGCGACCCGATCTTCGCCGCGCCCGTCACCGCCTGAACGCACAGTCCCCGCCCACCGCGGCCCCGACCACAGCAGTCCCGGGCCCCAGCAGTCCCCGGCCTGGGCGCCCCGAAATCACAGCCGAGGCGCGAAAGCAAATTCGAATCCGGTCGGGGACTGTTTTATCATGAGCAAATGTCCCAGATTCGTGCCATTGACAGCGAAGCCAGCGCCTTTGTGCCGAGTTTCGCGCTCTTCGACACGTTCCAGATGACTCTGGCCGGGGTGCAGATCAGTGGGCGTGTGTCACGCCGCACCGCAGGCCCGGCACTCCCGGCCCTGCTGCTGTTGCACGGGCATCCACAGACTCACCTCATCTGGCGTCACATCGCCGACCGGCTCGCCGAGCACTACACCGTCGTCATTCCCGACCTGCGCGGCTACGGCGACTCTCACGCCCCCGCCTTCGCCCCCGGCAGCGACACGACCCACGCCGGCCACAGCAAACGCGCCATGGCCTTGGACCAGGTACGCCTCATGGCGCACGTTGGCCACGACCGTGGCTTCACGACCTTCGCCGTTACCGCGCACGACCGCGGGGCCCGCGTGGCACACCGCCTGATCGCCGACCACCCGGCACTTGTGAGCCGCGCCCTGCTGCTCGACATCGCCCCCACCGTCGACATGTACGACGGCAGCACCCGGGCCTTCGCCGAGGCCTATTTTCACTGGTTCCTGCTCATTCAGCCCTTTCCGTTGCCCGAAGCGCTTATCGAAGCGAACCCGCGCGGCTACGTGGAGAACATCATCGGCGGCCGTCATGCCGGCCTCGCACCCTTCCCGCCCGAGATCATCGACGCCTATACGGCCGCGCTCAGCCGGCCAGGCGCCGTGCACGCGATGTGCGAGGACTACCGCGCCTCGGCGACGATCGACCTGGAGCACGACCGCCTCGACCGTGACGCCGGACTCGTGATCGACACGCCCATCCACCTGCTCTGGGGCCGTCACGGCGTGATCGAGAAACTCTTCGACCCATTGACGCTCTGGGCAGCCCTGGCCGCCACGGTCACCGGGCGAGCGGTTGATGCCGGGCACTATTTGCCCGAGGAAGTCCCCGACGAAATCCTGCGCGAAATTCTCGCCTTCGTACCCCCCACGACCTGACACCGCCAGCCCACACGGCCAGCCCCCACCGCCAGGCTCCACCCCTTCCAGCCCCGCCTGAACCCGAATCACAACTGAGGAGACAGAGACGATGACGTCTGTCCAGAATCCGCGCGATCCCGCTTCACCCGGTGCGGCATCCGCTCCACCGTCCACTGCGGTGCTCGACCACGACGACACCGCACCTGGAATGCGCGAACGCGCCGAGCCTCGGGGCGTGATGACGCGCAAGCGAATCGGCCTCGTTGCCGGCCTCGTGCTGGCCTGGGTGATCTACTCGATCCTTCCCGCAGACCTGGATCAGAACGCCCGACTCACCGCAGCCGTGGCAACCCTCATGGCCGCCTGGTGGATGACCGAGGCCCTGCCGCTGGCCGGAACAGCACTGGTGCCGCTCGTTGCCTTCCCGGTGCTGAACGTGGCCACTATCGGCGAGGTTGCCCCTCCCTACGCGAACCCCATCATCTTCCTGTTCATGGGCGGATTCCTACTCGCCCTCGCTCTGCAGCGCTGGAATCTGCACCGCCGCATCGCCCTGCTCACCGTGCTGCTCATCGGCACGAAGCCGCGTCAGCTCATCGGTGGCTTCATGATCACCACCGGATTCCTGAGCATGTGGGTCTCCAACACCGCCACCGCGGTCATGATGCTCCCCATCGGCATCTCGGTGCTCGTGCTCGTCGCCAAATCCAGCACCGACGGCAAGGCTCCCAAGAACTTCGGCATCGCCCTCATGCTCGGCATCGCCTACTCGGCATCGATCGGGTCGCTCGGCACCATCATCGGCACCCCGCCGAACGCCCTCATGGTCGGCTACCTCGCCGAAACCCACGGCATCAACATCGGCTTCGGGGAGTGGATGCTTGTGGGTGTTCCCATGGCGATCGTCTTCATGGCCATCGCCTGGTTCCTGCTCACCTTCGTGTTCTTCAAGCCCGAAATCACTGAGATTCCCGGTGGCCGCGAAATGATCCAGGCCGAGCACCGCAAGCTGGGCAAGCCCAGCACCGGCGAGAAGCTCGTACTGACCGTGTTCGTGCTCGCCGCCGCAGCCTGGATTTCGGTGCCGCTGCTCTGGCCCGAATCCAACATCGCAGACGCGGTCATCGCCATGGCCGTCGCGATCGTGCTGTTCGTCACACCCGTGAGCTTTCGCACCGGCGTACCCCTGCTGACCTGGGGCAGTGCCAAGGCGCTGCCCTGGGACATTCTCATTCTCTTCGGAGGCGGCCTCGCCCTGTCGGCGCAGTTCAGCGCGACCGGGCTGAGCGTCTGGGTCGGCGAACAGGTCGCCGGACTGGGCGTCTTGCCGCTCGTGGTTATCATCGCGGCCATCGCCGGCATCGTGTTGCTGCTCACGGAACTCACGAGCAACACGGCCACCGCCGCCGCGTTCTTGCCGTTGATCGGTGGTGTGGCCCTGGGCCTCGGCGTCGACCCGATGCTGCTCGTGATCCCAGTCGCGATCGCCGCCACGTGCGCGTTCATGCTGCCGGTGGCCACGCCGCCCAACGCCATCGCGTTCTCCTCGGGATATATCGAGATCGCGCACATGCTCAAGGCCGGAGTCTGGCTGAATCTGGTGGCCCTCGTCCTCACCACCCTGGTCACCATGACCCTCGCTGTCTGGGTGTTCGGGATCGTGTACTGACCCGACCCGTATCGACTGGCCGCGGGGCGTCACCTCAGCCCCGCGGCCGGCCCGGAACAAAATAGGATGGGACCATGCGCATTCACATCGCCACGGACCATGCCGGTCTGGACCTCAGCCACCACCTCATCGCCCACCTGCGGGCCGGCGGGCACGAGGTCATCGACCACGGGCCGCAGAGCTACGACCCGCTCGATGACTACCCGGCCTTCTGCATCAACGCCGCTCAGGCCACCGTCACCGACCGAGCCGCGGGCATCGACGCCCTCGGTGTGGTCTTCGGCGGTTCGGGCAACGGTGAGCAGATGGCCGCCAACAAGGTGACCGGGGCCCGCGCCGCCCTGGTCTGGAACCTCAGCACCGCCCGGCTGGCCCGGGAACACAACGACGCCAACGTCATCTCCATCGGCGCCCGTGAGCACACCATCGCGGAAGCGACCGAGTTCATCGACACGTTCATCGCCGAGCCGTTCAGCGACGAGGAACGCCACCAGCGCCGCATCGGCCAGCTGGCCGAATACGAGACGACCGGCACCATCACCGGTACCGGCACCGGCGTTACGCGCTAAATGCCCGAGGGTCATTCCGTTCATCGCATTGCGCGGCAGTTTCAGCGCAACTTCATCGGCAGCCGAGTGCGGGTGTCCAGTCCGCAAGGCCGGTTCGCGCAGGGCGCCAGCCAGCTGGATGGGCGCGTGATCACCGCGGCACACGCCGTCGGCAAGCAGATGTTCCTCGAATTCGACCACGGGCTGTGGCTGCGGGTGCACCTGGGGCTCTACGGCGCCTGGGACTTCGCGGGCGACATTCTGCTGGACCTGCCCGAGTCCACCGTGCTCGACTCCGCCGGGGAGAACTCCCTGAGCAGCATCGGCGCGCCGCGGCGCGCCCGACTGGCCCGGCTGCGCATGTCGGAAGAGGAACGCCTCACCGGGGAACCGGCCCACTTTCCCGCAGAACCAGTCGGCCAGGTGCGTGTGCGACTGCTCTCGGACACCGTCGTGGCGGACCTGCGCGGGCCCACCGCCTGCGAGGTCCTTGACCCGGCACAGGTGGAGACGGCCATGGCCCGGCTGGGCCCCGACCCGGAACTGGACAGCAGCATCGAGGCGCGCGACCGGTTCACGAGCGTGGTGCGACGCAAACCCACCCCCATCGCCCGCCTGCTCATGGACCAGAGCGTGGTCAGCGGCATCGGCAACGTGTACCGCGCCGAGATGCTCTTTCGCGCGCGCCTCAACCCGCACGCCCCGGGCAAATCCCTCAGCCTCGACACCGTGCACGCGCTGTGGACGGACTGGGCCTACCTCTTGCACATCGGCATCGAAACCGGGCAGATGATGACCCGCGACGACCTCACCGGCGCCGACCTCACCCGGGCGATGCGACGCCGCGCCGACCGGCACTGGGTCTACAAACGGGAGGGGCTGCCCTGCCGGATCTGCGGCACCCACATCGCGCTGGAAGAAATGTCCGCCCGCAAACTGTACTGGTGCCCGAGCTGTCAGGCCTGACTCGGCCGGGGTGTCGCCCGGCCCCGCCCGACCAGACCCCGGCACCGGCCGGCATCCGTCCCCGCACGTTCGCCCGACCCAGTACCCCCACCAGGAGCACCCCATGAGGCACACGGCCGGTTTCGCCCTGACCGACGTCACCGAGATCACCCGACTCGTGCGCGAGAACCCGTGGGTGACGCTGATCAGCCACACCGACGCCGGCGAGCTGGTGGCCTCGCACTACCCGGTGATCCTCGACCCGCACGCCGCGGCAGGCAGCATCGTGCTGCTCAGCCACGTCGGTCGTCCCGACGAGCTGCTGCACGAGCTGGGCCGGCACGACGTGCTCATCGTCGTGCAGGGCCCGCACGGGTATATCTCCCCGGGCTGGTACCGCGCCGATCCGGCCGTACCCACCTGGAATTTCATCAGTGCACACCTCAGCGGCCGGCCCGAACTACTCAGTGAGGACGAGAACCTGCGGGTGCTGGCCGCCCTCGTCGACCATTTCGAAGAGCGGATGCCGGAACCCCGCCGCCTGCACGCGACCCTCGCCCAGAGTGAGTACGCCACCCGCATCGCCCACGGCACGGTGGGCTTCCGCTTGACCGTGACCGCCTTCACCGCGAAGAACAAAATGAGCCAGAACCAGCCCGCCGACACCGTGCGGCGTATTCTCGACGCCCTCGACGCCGACGGCCCCTACGCGAGCCCCGCCCTGGCCGCCGAGATGCGTCGCACGCACGACAGGCCGAAGCTGTGACGCTGCTGCTGCGCAACGCCCGGCTGCCCGGCGGCGATGACCTCGTGGACCTGCAGGTGCAGCGTGGCCGCATCCGTCACATCGGCCCGGCCGGCACGAGCACCGTCACCGAACTCACGGAGTCCATCGACCTCGGAGAACGGTTCCTGATCCCGGGACTCTGGGACAACCACGTGCACTTCACCCAGTGGGCGCAGACCCTGCGACGTCTGAACGTGGCGTCGGCCGTGTCCGCGGCCGACACCGCGGCCCGGGTCGCCGTGCACCTTGCCGGCACCGGCGGCCGCTTCGTCAGTGCTGGTGCCGGGCCCGACTTTGAGGCCCGAACGGAAACCCTGATCGGCTACGGCTTTCGAGACGCCCTCTGGCCCGACGCCCCCAGCCTGGCCGTGCTCGACGCCGTCTCGGGCGGCGCGGCCGGCCCGGTGCCCGTCGTGCTGGTCAGCGGCGACCTGCACAGCTGTTGGCTGAACAGCGCCGCCTTGGCCCGGTACGGTTTCGCGGGGCACCCCACCGGGCTGTTGCGTGAAGAAGACAGCTTTCGTGCGGTCGGCTTGCTCGACACCCTGTCGGACGCGGTGCTCGACGGCTGGGCCGCCGACGCCGCCCACGCCGCCGCCGCGCGCGGCGTGGTCGGCATCGTCGACATGGAGATGACCTGGAACCTGGAGCCCTGGCAGCGGCGTATGCGCGCCGCGGAATATGACCTGCGGGTCGAGTTCGGCGTGTACAGCCAGCACCTGCAACGCGCCGCGGACCTGGGACTGGCCACCGGTCAGGTCATCGCCGGAACCGGCGGGCAGCTGCGCGTCGGCCCCTTCAAGGTGATCACCGACGGTTCCCTGAACACCCGCACGGCCTACTGCCTCGACCCGTATCCGGGACTGACCGGGCCGCACACCCATGGTCAGCTGACCGTGCCCGCCGACGAACTGCGCGCCCTGCTGCGCCGGGCCGTGCGTGCGGGACTGCGCCCGGCGGTGCACGCCATCGGCGATCACGCCAACCGGCTGGCCCTCGACGCGTTCGCCGGACTGCGCGCCGACGGGCTGCCGCACGCCGGCAGCATCGAGCACGCCCAACTGCTCAGCGACTCCGATGTGCAGCGCTTCGCCGAACTGGGCGTCGTGGCCAGCGTGCAACCCGAACACGCCCTCGACGACCGGGATGTCGCCGATGTGCTCTGGGCCGGGCGCACCGATCGGGCCTTTCCGCTGGCGAGCCTGCTCGGCGCGGGCGTGCAGTTGGCGTTCGGATCCGACGCCCCGGTCGCTCCGCTCGACCCCTGGATCAGCATGGCCGCCGCGGTCGGTCGCAGCCGTGACGGCAGCGACGCCTGGCATCCCGAGCAGTCCGTCTCCCGGCAAGTCGCACTGGCCGCGTCGACCCGCGGCGTGCATGCCGTGAGCGTGGGGCAGATCGCAGACCTGGCCGTGTGTGAGATCGACCCGCTCGCAGCATCCGTTGCCGACCTGCGCCAGATGCCGGTGGCCGCGACCCTGCTCGGTGGTCGTTTCACCCACCGCCGCCTGTGAGATCTGTTCGGTTCGTTCAGCTTCGAGGCCTGCCCGGGCTGCAAAAATAGCACCATGTCCCGTGCCCGAACGTCGCCAACCCGTCGGACCCCGCGCCTGCGCGCCCGTCGGCCGCTGGCCACCTGGGTCAGCACCGCAATCGCCGGTGCCGTGGCGCTGACGCTCGGGCTCACGGCCTGCGCCGGCGACCAGGGCGGCGGCATCATCGACACGGTGGGCACGGTGGCCTTCGACACTCCGCTGACCATTCCGGCGTTGGCCGAGTCCAGCATCGCCGCCGACGGTGCTCGCGTGTTCGACCTCACCGCCCAGTCCGGCACGACCGAGTTCCGACCCGGCGTCGCGACGGACACCTGGGGGTACAACGGAAGTTATCTGGGCCCCACCCTGGTGGCCCAGCGCGGCGAAGACGTCCGCGTGAACGTCACCAACGACCTTGACGCCGTGACCACAGTGCACTGGCACGGCATGCACCTGCCCGCGGTGATGGACGGCGGACCGCATCAGGCGATCGAACCCGGCGCGAGCTGGCAGCCCGAGTGGACCGTCGATCAGCCCGCGGCCACACTCTGGTACCACCCGCACCCTCACGAAGCGTCCGAAGACCAGGTGGAGCGAGGCCTGGCCGGTATGTTCATCGTGCAGGACGACGCCGAGCAGGCCCTGAACCTGCCGCGCAGCTACGGAGTCGACGACATTCCGGTGATGGTGCAGGACCGCCGCTTCGACTCCAACGGCCAGTTCGACACCTCCGTGCGCGGGTACATCGGCCTGATCGGCGACGAGGTGCTCGTGAACGGCACCGTGGGCCCGTACCTCGATGTGACGACGGATGTGGTGCGACTGCGGCTTCTGAACGCGTCCACCGCTCGCACCTACGATTTCGGATTCGACGACGGACGGGGCTTCGACCTGATCGGGACCGACGGCGGGCTGCTGGAAGCGCCCGAAGCTTTGAGCGATATCCGACTCTCGCCCGGGGAACGTGCCGAGGTTCTCGTGAACATCACCGCGGGGGAGACCGTGACGCTGCGCTCCACCCCACCCGACCTGGGCACCTCGGCGGGTGACTCGGAACGCAACGCCGGCAAGGACACGCTCGACATTCTGGAGCTGCGCGCGGCCGACACCCTCACCGGGATCGGCGTGACCCCGGAGACGCTCGTGCCGATGGACCGTCTCGACGACGCCGACACAGCCGTGAATCGCAGCTTCACCCTGAACGGGTACAACATCAACAACCGCACCATGGACCTGGGCCGGATCGACGAAACCATTGAGGCGGGCGTCACCGAAAAATGGACCGTGGACAACGCCATGCCGCTGCCACACAACTTTCACGTGCACGGCGGCTCTTTCGAGGTGGTGCGCATCGGCACCGACGATCCACCGCCCGAGCTGACCGGGTGGAAAGACACCATCTACCTCGAACCCGGCCGGCGCTACGAGCTGCTGATCCGGTTCGACGGCAACAGTGACCCGGACTTTCCCTACATGTATCACTGCCACATGCTCGCGCACGAAGACGCCGGCATGATGGGGCAATTCGTGGTGGTGGAACCGGGAGAGAGCGCCGGTACCCCGCCGGCGGCCAACGCGGCGTTCCGGCCCGACACTGCGGCGCAGAGCGGCAGCGGGCCTCGGGTTCTGCAGGGCGCACACGGTCACTGAGCCACCGCGCGGCGCCCCGGCATCGGCATATCGGAGTAAAATGCTCCCTGCAAAATGTGCCGCACACATCCGCTGCGGCACACACCCGCAGAGAGGACAGCTCATGCTCAACCACCGAGAACCCTATTCCGTGCTCCCCGCGCGCGACCTCGCCCGCGCCCGCGCCTTCTACCGCGACGTCTTGGGCATGGAACCGGAGGAGGAACGCGAATTCGGGCTGGTCTACCGCGCCCCGTCGGGAGCGGCCATCCTGCTCTACGAGACCGACAATGCCGGGACGGCGCAGAACACCGCGATGGGCTGGTTCACCGACGACCTCGACGCCGACATGACCTCACTGCGAGCACGGGGCGTAACCTTCGCGGACTACGACCTTCCCGGGCTCAGCACCGAGAACGGCGTCGTGACCAGTTCCGAAGACCGTGCCGCGTGGTTCACCGATTCTGAGGGCAACATTCTCTGCGTCTCCCAGGACCTGCGGGTGCGCGACGCCCAGGCCGACGTCGACCGCGATCACAAGCGCGCGGGGTCTGTCACCAATTAACGGGCCCGACCGGGCCCTGAACTGCGACCCGGGGGCGGCGAAGCTACGCCCGAGCGATCGCCTGGGCGGCGAGAAACTCGGTGCGTCGGCGCGGCACGAACACGCCCGGCTGCACAGCGATGCGCATTCCGGCAAACTCCGCCCAGCCGGCAAGTGCTCCAAGAGCACGCCGCGTTCGCGCGCGGCCACCCGGTCGCGTAACTCGGCGGGAGTGAATGCTTCAGCCCGCAGCAGCCGGGCTTCGTCCTCGGCGTAGACGCACCCGGCCGCCCGCAATCGGGCGGTGATTTCCTGCTCGCTGAGGCCCGCCAGGGTCATATCGCCACCGGGTGCATCCGTGCCTCCTCGTGTTCTCGCGGTGATTCTGACACAGAGCCGACCGCCGGTGTTCCCGGCCGAACGATCGGCCGATCTTGTGACCGAATTCGCGGCATCCGGTGCACGGTCCCGACCCCACAACAGCTAAAATCAAGTAGGCATTCATGGGGGAGTGGTAGTTGTGTGGGATTTGCTGCACCGAGGGCGTCGTGACGACGCCGAGTCCGATGGCGTGGTCGTCAACGCCGTCGCGACGACTGGCATGCCCTCCGCCGCACCGTCACCGGAACCCTCCGAGGTGCGCATCGTGGAGGAGGGCCTGTTGATCGCGCTGTCGGCCGTGCGAATGGCAGTGAAGAACCACATCATCGTGGGAGCGTTGCGGGAACACCTCGACTTCGACCGGCTGGCCTACGCGGAGACCGCCCGCAGCGAGTTGGACACGCTGGCGCGTCAGAACGAGGAGTATGCCGAGCGGGTCGGTGACCTGCGCAAGGACATCATCAAACGGCGATGGAAGACGGAACTGACCGATGATCAGAAGGGCGATCTCGTGCAGCTGGCCCTGCGCCGTCGGGTGCACGAGCGCCTCGCTATCGCCCTGGACACCGTGTCACGCGACACCGATGCGCTGCAGAACCTGGTGCGGGATGCTCAGCAGGACGCGAGCCGTGAGATCGGGTCGGCGCTCAGTACGAAACTCATGCAGGTCGTCGACCGGCGGGATCCGAACTATGAACGGGGCCGGGCGTTCCGCCTGCAGACTCTGATCAGCGTGGACCTGGCCGACCTGCTCAACTACAACAACGACTACTAACACGACAATCCGGTGCCGGTAGGGCTGCTGCAACGACAGCGGGACCGCAGCCGATGGGCTGCGGTCCCGCTATTTTACTGGGAGGGGATGACGGGAATCGAACCCGCGCCATCAGTTTGGAAAACTGAGGCTCTACCATTGAGCTACATCCCCGGAGCCCCGAAATCAAGGCACTTAGGTATCGTAGTACAGGAAACCGGGTGCCGCGCGCCAGCGGTCACGGTGCGCCCAGTTTCGGTGCACTAGACTTGACGAGGTCAATCCGCGTGTCGCGAGCTTATTCCTGCGGCTGCGGTTGATTCCCCAGTCATTCAATACCATCGGTTCGAGGCAGATCCGGGGCGTAGCTCAGCTTGGTAGAGCGCTCGTTTTGGGGGCGAGAAGTCGCAGGTTCAATTCCTGTCGCCCCGACATCATCCGCAGCACATCGTTCTAAACCACAGGAGAGTCCCGAGTGAAGTCCACGGTCGAAAAACTGAGCCCCACGCGCGCCAAGCTCACCATCACGGTGAGCCCGGACGAGCTGAAGCCAGCCATCACCCACGCCTACGGCCACATTGCCGAAGACATCAACATCCCCGGCTTCCGTAAGGGCAAGGTACCGCCGGCGATCATCGACCAGCGCGTCGGCAAGTCCGCCGTGCTCGAGCACGCCGTCAACGAAGGCCTCGACGGCTTCTACCGCGCCGCCGTCGACGAAAACAAGCTGCGTCCGCTCGGTCGCCCCGAGGCTGACATCGTCGAATGGCCTAGCGACCAGGACTTCTCCGGAGACCTGCTGTTGGCCATCGAGGTCGACGTGCGTCCCGAGATCGACCTTCCCAGCTATGAAGGCATCAACATCACCGTTGACGCCGTCGAGGTATCCGACGAGGAAGTCGCCGAAGAGCTCGACAAGCTGCGCAGCCGTTTTGGCACCCTGATCACCGTGGAGCGCCCCGCCAAGACCGGCGACTTCGCCCAGATCGACCTGGTCGCCGCCATTGACGGCGAAGAGGTCGACACGGCCAGCGGCATCTCGTACGAGGTTGGTTCCGGAGACCTCATCGCCGGTCTGGACGAGGCCCTTGACGCGCTCAGCGCCGGCGAGACCACCACGTTCAACTCCGACCTGCTCGGCGGCGAGCACGAGGGCGAGACCAGCCAGATCACGATCACCGTCATCGCCGTCAAGGAGCGCGAGCTTCCCGCCGCCGACGACGACTTCGCCCAGATCGCCAGCGAGTTCGACACCATCGCCGAGCTGACCGAGAGCCTCAAGACCCAGGTTGAGACCACCAAGGCTGCCGGTCAGGGAGCCCAGGCGCGTGACCGCCTGCTCGACACCCTCGTCGGCTCCGTCGAGGTGCCGATCCCCGCCGCAATCATCCTCGACGAGGTCAACCGCCACCTCGAGGGCGAAAAGCGCATGGATGACGACACGCACCGTGCCGAAGTCACCGAGGCCAGCGAGAAGACCTTCCGTCAGCAGATCCTGCTGGACACGATCGCCGAAGCCGAAGAGGTCAAGGTCAGCCAGGACGAGCTGACCCAGTACCTGATTCAGGGTGCCAGCCAGTACGGCATGGAGCCCAGCGAATTCGTGCAGGCTCTGAGCAGCAACGGCCAGATCCCGTCGATGGTGGCCGAGGTCGCCCGCAACAAGGCCATCGCCATTGCCCTCGGCAAGGCGACGGTCGTGGACTCCAACGGCAAGCCCGTTGACCTGGCCGAGTTCACGGCTCCGTCCGCGGTGGAATCGGCCATCGCCGACGCCGTCGCAGCCGCCGAGGCCGAAGACGCACCGGCAGAGGACGCCGCTGCGACCGAAGCCGACGCACCGGTCGTCGTAGAAGAGAAGAAGCCGGCCAAGAAGACGGCCGCGCCCAAGAAGTAACGCAACACCCCCGCAGTACCCGAGACGGGCCGAATGTCAGCGACATTCGGCCCGTTTCGCCGTTCCGGGCCTGTTTCGGTGCCCGGAACACCCGGCTTAATCTGCCGAGGGCGAACAGAGCCGTTTTGGCGTGCGCGCTCCGATAGATTCATTGAGAACGACAACTGAAACGGAGCACGACATGGCCGACCCGACACCCACCAATGGTGTATTTGACCGACTGCTGAAGGACCGCATCATCTGGCTCGGCTCAGAGGTCCGTGACGAAAACGCCAACGAGATCTGCGCGAAGATCCTGTTGCTGGCAGCCGAGGACTCGAACCGCGACATTTACCTCTACATCAACTCTCCCGGCGGATCCATCACGGCCGGCATGGCGATCTACGACACGATGCAGTTCGTACCCAACGACATCGTCACCGTCGGCATCGGCATGGCCGCTTCGATGGGTCAATTCCTGCTCACCTCGGGCACCAAGGGCAAGCGGTACATCACACCGAACGCGCGCGTTCTGCTGCACCAGCCCTCCGGCGGATTCGGCGGCACCGCGGCCGACATCCAGACGCAGGCCCGCCTCATTCTTGACATGAAGCAGCGCCTGTCCGAAATCACCGCCGCGCAGACCGGCAAGACCCCCGAGCAGATCAATGCCGACGGTGACCGCGACAACTGGTTCAGCGCCCAGGAGGCCCTCGACTACGGCTTCGTCGACCACCTCCGGTCATCCGCCTCGGATGTCATCGGCGGCGGCGGTACCGAACCCGACGCCACCAAATAGTCCGCCGAAACTGAACAGGAAGAAAACATGACTATCCCCACATTCGGTGGAACTGCCTACAGCTCGATGGGCGTCTCGACCAAGAACGCACCCGAATCCCGTTACATCCTCCCCACCTTCGAGGAGCGCACGGCCTACGGTTACAAGCGTCAGGATCCGTACGCCAAACTGTTCGAGGACCGCATCATCTTCCTCGGTGTGCAGGTCGACGACGCCTCGGCCGACGACGTGATGGCCCAGCTCCTCGTACTGGAAAGCCAGGACCCGGACCGCGACAT
>JBBQYN010000036.1:0-13136 GCA_038208655.1 Actinomycetales bacterium | reverse complement strand
TGTCAGCGTGCTCGGTGTGGGGTCGGCGTTCTGGGGCCTGAGTGTGGGCGGGGTCGCCTACCTGTGGCTGGCTCGCGGCACCAACCAGAGCAGACAGACCGGACAGAGCGGACAGGCCGGACAGGCCGGACAGGCCGGCCCGCCGCCGGCGCCACGGCTCAGGCGTCTGCGGGGTCGTCGCCCAGAGCCCGCCGGGTGAGCAGGGGCGCGATCACGGCATCGCGGCCCCGAAACGCGCGGTACGCCGCTAACGGGTCCATGCTGCCGCCGACTCCGAGCAGCAGAGTGCGAAACCGGTCGCCGTTGGCGCGCGTCAGGCCGCCGTTCTCGGTGAACCAGTCCACGGTGTCGGCGTCGAGCACCTCGCTCCAGATGTAGGAGTAGTAACCGGCGTCATACCCGCCGGCGAAGGTGTGCGCGAAGTACGTGCTGGAGTACCGGGGCGGCACGACCGGGTTGTCGAGGCCCGCCGCGGTGAGTGCCTCCGCTTCGAACGCCGCCACATCCGTCACGGTCGTGTCGGCGTCGATGCGGTGCCAGGCCTGATCGAGTATCGCCGCGGCCAGGTATTCGCTGGTGAGGAACCCCTCGTTGAACGCAGCGGATGCCTGCACTCGCTCGACGAGGTGCTGCGGCATCGGGTCGCCGGTTTCGTGGTGTCGGGCGAAGTTGCGCAGCACCGCCGGCCACAGCAGCCACATCTCGTTGACCTGGCTGGGAAATTCCACGAAGTCACGGAAGACATTCGTGCCGGCGAATTTGGGATACCGAACCGTGGCAAACAGGCCGTGCAGCGCATGACCGAACTCGTGGAAGAGTGTGGTGACCTGGTCGTACGTCAGCAGCGTCGCCTCGCCGGGGGCAGGTCGGGCCACGTTGAGGTTGTTGCAGACCACCGGCGCGGCGCCCAGCAGCGTGGACTGGGAGACGAGCGCGTTCATCCAGGCGCCACCGCGCTTGGAATCACGGGTGTAGATGTCGGCGGTGTACAAGCCCACGGGGGAGCCGTCAGCGTCGGTGACCTCGAAGACCCGGGCCTCCGCATGCGAGCCGGTCAGATCGGGGCGTTCGGCGAAACGCACACCGTAGAGTTCTTCGGCGGCGAAGAACACCCCGTCGCGCAGCACGCGTTCGAGCTCGAAGTAGGGCCGCATTGCTGCGGTGTTCACGTCGAACTCGGCCTGGCGCACTTTCTCGCTGTAGAACGCCCAGTCCCAGGCCTGCAGGGTGATCGGGGAGTCGGAGGTCGCGTCGATCAGGCTCTGTAAGGCACGCTGCTCGGCCTGCGCGTTACGCGCTGCGGCCGGGGCCAGCCGGTGCAGCAGCGCCGCGACGGCCTCGGGGGTTTTCGCGGTTTCGTCGGCGGTGACGGCCGCCGCATGACTGCGAAACCCGAGCAGGCGGGCCCGCTGCGCGCGCAGCCGGGTGATCTGCACCACAAGGGCCCGGTTGTCGTTGTCGCCCCCGCGGATGCCGCGGGACCGGCTCGCCGTGAGCAGGCGTTCCCGCACCGCGCGGTTGGTGAGGCTCGCGAGGTACGGATGCGAGGTGGGCAGCACCAGTGTGATCAGGTGGCAACCGGGCAGCCCCCGTTCCCGGGCCGCTTCCGCGGCGGCCGAGATTTCGCCGGCGCTGAGCCCGTCGAGTTCGGCCGGGTCGTCGATGACCAGGGCCATCTCATTGGTATCGGCGAGCAGGTTGGCTTCGAACTGTGTCGTCAGGGTCGACAGCGTCATGTTCAGGTCGCGCAGGCTGGCCTTGTCGGCGTCGCCCAGCCCGGCGCCGGCCAGGGTGAATTCGGTCAGGTACCGGTTGACGAGGTACACCGATTCGGCGTCGAGGTCGGCGGCACCGGGCGTGCCGAGGCTGGCGTGCACGGCGGTGATGCGCGCGTACAGGGCCGGGTCCAGGGCGATGCTGTCGGCGTGCGCAGCAAGCACCGGAGCGAGTTCCTCCTCGAGTTCCATCGTGAACTCGCTCGCGTCGGAGGAGCTGCGGTTGAAGAACACGGCGGCGACGCGGGCCAGGGTCTGCCCGCTCAGTTCCAGCGGCAGCAGGGTGTTGGCGAAGGTCGGTGGTGCGGGATTCGCGCTGATCAGCGCGATCTCCGCCAGCTGCTCGGCCAGCCCGCGGGCGAACGCCGGACGGTAGTGGGCGTCCTCGATCAGCGCGAACGGGGGCAGCTGGTAGGGCAGCGTGCTCGGGGCGAAGAACGGGTTCACGATGTCGACCATGAATCCACCCTAACGTCGCGGCGCCCGGCTCCGGCCGGCGGGGGCCCGCAGGCCCCCGCACCGCGGGTGAGATCCGGTCGGGGCTCTAGATCCAGTCTTCGTCGTCTTCGACGTCGGTCGCCGGCTGTGTGATCGTGGCACTGTCGTCGTCGGCGTTGTAGCGGATGACCGTGCCGTCGTCGAGCTCGATCACGGGTTTGCCTTCCAGCCAGGTCAACGTCCAGCGCCAGGCGCTGGTGTCGTCGGTGAGAACGGTGACGTCCTCCTCCACGGCGGTGAGAGCGATTTCCACGACCTGGGGCAGGCCGGACGGCGGTGTCGTGCCGATGGCCCACCGGGTTCCGAGCTGCATCGCTACACCTCGATCTGGTAGGTCACGACGTCGGTCCGGGTCGCGACGGCATCGTAGAGCTTCGCAGCCGGTTCGCTGTCGGCGGCGGCCCGCAGGCGCACGTCGGTCAGGTCGTGCTCCGAGGCGTACGCCTTGACGAACTCGACCAGCGCGCGGGCGGTGCCCGTCGAGGCGGACCCGGGCAGGGCGAACAGGTCGTCGAGGTCGAGACCCATCGTGGCGCTCAGGGTGCGGGGAACCGCGCGAAAATGCGCGAAACCCACGAACTCGCCGGCATCATCGATAGCGACGGCACCGTCGAGGGTGTTGTTCTTGTCGATGATCCAGCTCCACAACTGCAGGGCCTTGCGATCGGTCAGCTCGCTCTCGGTGAAGGCGCTGTAGCCCTCACAGAGACCAAACCATGCGAAAAAGTCCTTGTCGCCAAGTGGTCGTACCTGTACAGACATCTGGTTCTCCTAACTTGCCGACACTACGGTCAAAACGATATCGGTGACGGCGAGTTCGCTGCCCTCGACGAACGTCAAGTGATTGATTCGGCCCACGGCCTGAAGGTCGGCGGTCGCCTGCACGAGCAGGGCGATCTCCGGAGCCGTCCCACTGATTACAGCAGAGGTCACCGCTGTCTTCTGGGAGGCCTTCGCGTCGGTTTTGGCGCGGCGGATTCCGGTGAGGGCGCGACTGGTCAGGTCCATCAGCGCGGTATTGCCGGTTTCTCCGGCCTGCAAGGCCACCGGCCACGGTGCCCGGTGCACGGACTGGGCGTTGGACCAGGACCAGGCTTCTTCCGTGGCGAACGGAACGAAGGGCGCGAACAGCCGCAGCAGCGCGCCGAGCGCGGTGCGCAGCGCGGCGACAGCGGAGGCCTGTTCGACGCTCGCGTCGCCGTAGGCGCGGTCCTTGACCAGTTCGAGGTAGTCGTCGCAGAACGTCCAGAAGAAGCTCTCAGTCACCTCGAGGGCACGGGCGTGGTCGTAGTTCTCGAAAGCGGCCGTGGCCTGCGCGATGACGGTGCTGAGGCTAGCCAGCATGCTCTGGTCGATGGGCACGGTGATGCGCGCGTCGGCAACGCCGTCGAAGCTCAGGATGAACTTGGACGCGTTGAGGATCTTGATCGCCAGGCGGCGGCCGATCTTGATCTGGGTCGGGTTCTTCGGATCGAAGGCCGCGTCGGTGCCGAGCCGGCTCGTCGCTGCCCAGTACCGCACCGCGTCGGAGCCGTGCTGTTCGAGCATGTCGGCGGGCGTGACGACGTTGCCCTTGGACTTGCTCATCTTCTTGCGGTCCGGGTCCACGATGAACCCCGACAGGGCGGTGTGCGCCCAGGGGGCCGTGCCGTGCTGCTGTTCGGAGCGCAGCATGGTCGAGAACAGCCAGGTGCGAATGATGTCCTGGCCCTGCGGGCGCAGCGAGTACGGGTAGACCAGGTCGAACAGCTCCGGGTCACGCTCCCAGCCGGCGGCGAGCTGCGGGGTGAGCGACGAGGTCGCCCAGGTGTCCATCACGTCGACTTCGCCGACGAATCCATTGGCCTGGCCGCGCTGGTCCTCCGTGTAGCCCGGCGCCGTGTCCGAGGACGGGTCAACGGGCAGTAGGTCGCGGGTGGCGACGATCGGTTCGCTGTGCACCGCGTTGCCGTCGGCGTCGAGCGGGTACCACACCGGCAGCGGCACGCCGAAGAAACGTTGGCGAGAGATGAGCCAGTCCCCGGTGAGGCCGTTGACCCAGTTCTCGTAGCGCACCTTCATGAACTCGGGGTGCCACTGCAGTTCGTTGCCGTGTTGAATCAGCCGGGCGCGCAGCGTTTCGTCGCGGGCGCCGTTGCGGATGTACCACTGCCGGGTCGACACGATTTCGAGGGGGCGGTCGCCCTTTTCGAAGTACTTCACGGTGTGCACGATCGGCCGCGGTTCGCCGATCAGGTCACCGCTCTCACGGAGCAGGTCGACCGTGACCTGTTTGGCCGAGAACACGGTCTTGCCGGCGAGCTGCTTGTACGCGTCGATGCCGGCGGGGGAGGTGATCACGTCGGGGGCGTCGTCGATGAGGCGTCCGTCGAAGCCCATGATGGCGCGGTTGGGAAGGTCGAGCTCCCGCCACCACACCACGTCGGTGACGTCACCGAAGGTGCAGATCATGGCGATTCCGCTGCCCTTGTTCTTCTGGGCGAGGTGATGCGCCAGAACGGGCACTTCCACGTCGAACAGCGGGGTGCGCACGGTCGTGCCGAACAGGTGCTGGTAGCGCTCGTCATCGGGGTGCGCGACGAGGGCCACGCAGGCGGCCAGAAGTTCGGGGCGGGTCGTCTCGATCTCGATCGTGGACGCGTCGGGCTTGTGGAAGGACACCCGGTGGTACGCGGCCGGCTGTTCCTTGTCTTCGAGTTCGGCCTGGGCCACGGCGGTGCGGAAGGTGATGTCCCACAGGGTGGGGGCCATGGCCTGGTACGCCTCACCACGTTCGATGTTTCCCAGGAAAGCGAGCTGCGAGGTGAACAGCGCCTCCGGGCCGATGGTGCGGTAGCTCTGGGTCCAGTCCACGCTCAGGCCCAGGGTGCGCCACAGCGCTTCGAACTGCTTCTCGTCTTCGGTGGTGAGCACCTCACACAGTTCGATGAAGTTGCGGCGGCTGATGGGCAGCTGGTCGGCGGCCTTCACGCTTTTGCCGTCGCCGCCCTCGAAGGGGGCAACGAAATTCTCGGTGTAGGGCAGTGAGGGGTCGCAGCGCACGCCGTAGTAGTTCTGCACGCGACGTTCGGTCGGCAGGCCGTTGTCGTCCCACCCCATCGGGTAGAAGACGCTCTTGCCGCGCATGCGCTGGTAGCGGGCGATGACATCGGTATGGGTGTAGGAGAACACGTGTCCGATGTGCAGGGAACCCGAGGCAGTGGGCGGCGGCGTGTCGATTGAGTAGATCGACTCTCGCACCGCTGACCGGCGGTCAAAGCGGTAGGTGCCCTTGGCTTCCCACAGGCCTTCCCATTTGGATTCCAGCCCTTCGAGGGCGGGCTTTTCGGGGACGCGGTCGGCAGTCATGACTCTCCGGTTTGTGTGTGCGGCACCGTGTGGTTGGTGAGGTGCCTGAATGTGCGGTCACCCTAATCTACCGGAACTGTCAGAGCAGTCTGGGCACGGACGCCAGAAGACGCCGGGTGTACGGCTGTGCCGGCGCGCCGAAAATCTGCTCTGCGGCACCGATCTCCACGACCCGCCCGTACTGCATCACGGCCACGGTATCGCTGACGTGCTGCACCACCCCGAGGTCATGGGAAATGAAGACCAGGCTGAGCCGGTGGCGGCGCTGCAGGTCATCGAGCAGGTCAAGCACCTGGGCCTGCACGCTCACGTCCAGCGACGACACCGGTTCGTCGCAGATCAGGATTTCGGGTCGGGACGCCAACGCGCGGGCGATTCCCACGCGTTGGCGCTGCCCGCCCGACAGCTCCCGCGGTCGTTGCTGCGTGACCGTTACAGACAGGCCCACATCGTTGAGCAGTTCCCGTACCCGTTCGGTGTGCGCGTGCCGGTGCGAACCGTTCGGACCGGCGACGGCGGCGCGCAGAATCTCGGCGACGTTCAGGCGCGGATCGAAGGACCCGAGGGCATCCTGGAAGATGGCGCCGACGGATGCCCGCAGCGGGCGGCGGGCCCGTTCCGTTTGCTCGCTCCAAGCCTGGCCCAGGATGCGTACCTCGCCCCGGTCGGCACGGGTTAGTGCCAGCAGAAGCCGGGCAGTGGTGGTCTTGCCGGATCCGGATTCGCCGACGATGCCGAGGGTGCTGCCGCGCCGCAGGTCGAAGGAGACGTCATTGACGGCGACCTGTCGGCTGCCGTCGGGACGGCGAAAACTCTTCACCAGGCCCGTCGCGGTCAGCACGACCGGTGCCCCAGCGTCGGGGTCGGCCGGCAGGTCTGCCGCGTCATTGGACGCCGGCGGGGCGGCCGGGTCGTGCAGGGTGGCCGGGTCGCGCAGGGTCAGGGACAGCCGGGTGCCGCGCGGCTTGTCGGCGGGCACCGCGGCGACCATACGCCGGGTGTCGGCGTGCTGCGGCTGCTGCAGCACCTCGGTGACGGTGCCGGTTTCCACGATGACGCCGCCGCTCATCACCGCCACCCGGTCGGCGACGCGGGCGACCACGGCGAGATCGTGACTGATCAGAACCAGGGCGGTGCCGGCGCGGGTGATCGTCTCGAACAGGTCCAGGATCTGCGCCTGAACCGTGACGTCCAGCGCGGTGGTCGGTTCATCAGCGATGAGCAGCGGCGGGTCCAGGGCGATGGCCGCCGCGATCAGGGCGCGTTGGCGTTCACCGCCGGAAAGCTCGCCGGAGCGTTGGTGCACACGCAGGTGCGGGTCGGGCAGCCCCACCGCGTCGAGCAGCTCGATCACGCGGCGCGCCCGTGCCGCAGCGCCGAGTGTGGTGTGCAGGCGTAGGGAGTCGGCGATCTCCCGCCCGATCGGGCGCAGCGGATCGAGGGAGACGAGGGCGTCCTGCAGCACCAGGCCCACGGTTTTGCCGCGCCGGGCCCGCCACTGGGCGTCCGAGAAGTCGAGCACCGACTCACCGGCCAGGCTCAGCGTGTCGGCGCTGACCCGGGCGCCCGAGCCGGCCAGGCCGAGCAGGCTGCGGGCTGTCACGCTCTTGCCAGAGCCGGATTCGCCCACGATGGCGAGGCATTCCCCGGCGGCGACCTGCAGGGAGACGCCCCGCACCGGGTCGATCGGGGTGCCGTCGAACGCCACCCGGAGGTTGCGCACGACCAGAGGCAGGGCGCTCATGCGTGCCGCAATCTGCGGTCCAGCGCGCGCCCGAGCACGGTGGCCGTCACGGCGGTCAGCACGATGAACAGGCCGGGGAAAAAACTCATCCACCAGGCTGAGGTGATGTAGGTGCGGCCGGCCGAGAGCATGGCGCCCCACTCCGCAGTCGGGGGTTCGGCGCCGAGCCCCAGGTAGCTCAGGGTCGCGGCCCACACGATGGCCTGCCCGATTCCCAGGGTGCCGAGCACGAACAGCGGAGCGAGCGTGTTCGGCAGGATGTGCCGGGTGAGAATCTGCGTGCGGCGAAGGCCCAGAACCGTCGCCGCTTCCACGAAGGCGGAGCGACGCACCGAGATCAGTTGCGCCCGAATGATGCGGGCATACCCCGGTGCCGTGGACAGCCCCACCGCGATGGTCGAGGTCACCACGCCCGGGCCGAAGATCAGGATGAACACAAGCGCCAGCAACAGTCCCGGAAACGCGAAGAGCACCTCGACCACGCGGTTGACGGCAAAGTCCACGACGGGACCGAGCATCCCGGCCAGGGTACCCAAAACGATGCCCAGGCCCAGACCGATCGCCGTAGCGGCCAGGCCGATCACGAGCGAGGTGCCGGTGCCGTGCACCACGCGGGTGAAGATATCCCGGCCGGATTCGTCGGTGCCGAACGGGTGCGCCCACGACGACGGTTGGAACGCCGACAGCGGGTCGATGGCGAGCGGGTCGCCGGGAGCGACCCAGTGCGGCGCCACGGCAGCGAGCAGGAAGAACACGGCGAGCAGCAGGGCGGTGGCCTCCGGCACGGTGAGGCGCCGCCGCCGGCGGGTCGGCCGGGTGGGAAGCGGTACGAGGGTCATCCGCGTGTCCGTCCTCGTGCGGCCTGGCCGCGTTCACTCCGGCCGTGTTCGTGAGCGCTGCGTTCGGCTAAGCGAGGATCGGCCAGGCGGCTGGCGAGGTCGGTGAGCAGGGTCATCAGAATGTAGACCACCGCGACGAGCATGACGACGCCGATCACCACGGGCACATCGCGGGCGGTGACGGCGCTGAGCAGGGTACGGCCGAGGCCAGGCCGGGCAAAGATGGTCTCCACTACGACGGCACCGCTGATCAGGGACCCGAAGGCCCACCCCGACAGGCTGATTGCGGGCAGGGCGGCGTGGCGCACCGCATGGATCCGGCGCACCCCGCGTTCGCTTTCACCACGTGCCCGCGCCGACAGCACGAACGGCGATTCGAGGGCGTCGAGCAGGGATTCCCGCATGATCTGGCCGAGAAAGCCGGCCAGCGGCACGGCAAGGGTGATCACCGGCAGCACCAGTCCGGCCACCCCGGCTGTGCTGATCGGGGGCAGCACACCGAGCCAGATGCTGAAGACCACGATCAGGGCCGTGGCCAACCAGAAATGCGGCAGGGCGGCGGCCACGATTTCCAGCCCGGAGCCGATGCTCGTGGCCAGACGCCCACCGCGGGTGGACCAGGTGGACAGGCCGAGCGCCAGCAGCCACGCGAGGGTGAGGGCAAGCACGGCGATCAGCAGTGTGCCGCCGAGCTGACTGAGCACGAGGGGGCCCACATCGATGCCCTGTGCGTAGGAGCGGCCCAGATCCCCGGTGGCCAGCCGCTGCAGCTGCTGCAGGTACTGCGTGAGTAGGGGCTGGTCCAGCCCGAACTCGGCCCGCACGGCCGCGAGCGCCTCGGCGGAGGCCTGCGAACCCGGCCCGCCGAGGGCCGCCTCGGCCGGGTCACCGGGAATGAGTCGCACGGCGAAGAACGTGACCGTCGCGACCATCCACAGCACGAAGACGGCACCGCCCAGCCGGGCGAGCACCCGCACGCCGCGGCCCTGCACCCCGGTCACGGCCTAGCGGTTCAGCCAGGCGTCATACAGTGACGGGGCGGCAACACTTGAGAGGGTGCGCACTCCCTGCACGTCGGACCGGACGAGAAAATTGTTCTGCTGATCGTAGAGCGGCAAAATGTAAAATCCCTCCAGAATCAGATTCTGGGCATCCGTGTAGAGGTCGGCGCGTTCCTCGGCGTCGGTGATCTGGCCCGCCTCGGTGAGCAGATCATCGATGACGGCGTCGTTCACCTGCGCGTGGTTGGCGAAGTAGCCGCTGGGCGCGGGGGTGATGCCGTCGGAGTGGAACAGGATCCGCAGCACGTCGGGGCCTGCCTTGGTGTACGGCGCGCTCACGGCGTCGTACTCGTTTGCGCCCAGCGCGGTGTACCAGCTGGAGATGTCGCCGGGGGCCAACGTCACGTCGAACCCGGTCTCTTTCGCGGTGGCCTGGATCTGTTCGAAGATGGACTGTTCCGCGGGGATGGACTGGTTCGTGCTGACCGGGAACTGCACGGCCAGGCGCACGCCGGCCTTGGTGCGATATCCCTCGGCGTCGCGTTCCGTCCAGCCGGCCGAGTCCAAGAGGGCGTTGGCGGCATCCGGGTCATACGCGAACAGGTCGGGGTTCGCCACGGCGAGGGGTTCCACACTGCTCAGTGCCGACGAGGACCGCGTCGCGGTGCCCTGGAACAGGCTGGCCACGGCGTCGTCGACGTTGGCCGAACGGATGAAGGCTTCCCGCACGAGAATGTCGTCGAACGGGGCCTTGCCCGAGTTCAGTTCGATGCGGTTGCTGGCACCGGGACGGGGGGAGTCCAGGTGCACCAGGTCGCCGTTTTGCTCGGCCTGCACAATGGTGTCGGGCTGGGCGTTGTCGATCAAATCGACCTCACCGGCCTGCAGTGCGGCGTACCGGGTGGCCGACTCCGGGATGAAGCGCCACACGACGCTCTCCAGGTAGGCCGGACCGTCGTGGGCGGCGTCGGCCGGGGGGGAGTTGTAGTCGTCGTTGCGCACCAGGGTGACCGCGTTCTGTTTCACCCAGCCGTCCACGATGAACGGACCGGTGCCCACCGGAGCCAGGCAGTTCTCGTCCTGACTGCGTTCCAGGGCGGTGGGAGACTGCATGGCCAGCCACGGCTGAGAGAGGGACTCCAGCAGGGCGCTGTCGGGTTCCTGCAGCTCCAGCCGCACGACCGTGTCCGAGACGGCCTCGGTGTCGATGACCTTGCCCAGGGCCAGGAACCCGGTCGACGACCCGGTGTTCGGGTCCTGCAGGTGGGCCACGTTGGCCTGCACTGCTGCCGCGTCGAACGGGGTGCCGTCGGTGAACGAGACGTCGTCGCGCAGAGTGAACTCCCAGCCGAGGCCGTCGGCGTCTTCTTCCCAGGACGTGGCCAGCCACGGAATGATCTGTCCCTGATCGTCGCGCGACACCAGGGATTCCATGTACTGGGTGCTGAGCATGCCCTGCGGGTAGTTGCCGCCCACGTGCGGGTCGAGGCAGGTGGGTTCGGAATCACCGGAGGCGTAGGTGAAGGTTCCGCCGCTGATGGGCTCACCCACTTCGGCGGCGGGGGCCGACGTGCAGGCAGTGAGCATGACGCTGACGCCGACCATGCCGGTCAGGACCGTCAGTCGCGTGGGGGTGTGTCGCATGAATCGGTGTCCTCCCCGGCCGGGGCCGAGTGTGCTGGGGGTGAATGAGGCCCGCCGACAGAGCACCGGTCTTTTCTGGACTCGGTACATCAATAGACTGGGACGACTTCAATCGTAGAGCACGGGAGCAGTATGAATCACGCCAGCGGCAGGGCCGGCCGGCCGGAAGGCTCGTCACGGGCCATTTTGGAGGAGGCGGCCGCGGAACTCTTCCTCGAGCAGGGCTACACCGGCAGCACGATCGCCCAGATTTCGCGTCGTGCCGGAGTCAGCCGCAATACCTTCTTCCACTACTTCTCGGTGAAAAGCGACCTGCTCTGGGTCGCCGTCGACCGAGTGCTGGCCGGCCTGCCCGCGGCGTTCGCCGACGCCGACCCCGCACTGCCGCCGACCGATGCTGTGCACCGTGCGCTGCTGCGGGTCGCCGACGGGTTCGGCTCCGCCGATGTGCCCTGGGCCCTCACCCACAGCGACGTGATGGGCACGAGCGCCGAGCTGCAGGCATCCGCCGTGGCACGCATCACCGCGCAGGCTGCCGTGGTGGCCCGGTTCGTGCAGGCCCGCGACGCCCGGACGGCCGCGCTCGCCGAACCCTTCGCGTGGGCGGTGCTGGCGGCCGGGGCCACCGCCGCAGCCATCTGGGCCCGATCGGGGGTACAGCGGGCACCGCTGGCGCGCTATGTGGATGCCGCGGTCGCGCCGGTGTGCGCCGGTTTCGCGCAGCACTGGAGTGACGCACCGGTGACGGCGTCGCATCCCCATCCGCCTGTGAGTGGGAGCCGCGATCCGGTACGATAGAACCATCGGCAGTGACCCGGCCATCACCGGGGAGCCTTCGGAAGAACGAATCGGCGTCTTCGGGCGACAATTCCAGTAGAACCGAACGGGTCGGGCCCGTCATAGCCTCTGAACAAGCGGTCGTGCACTCCGGTGAGCGGCAAGCGAGGTGGTACCGCGGCGATCCTGTACCGGATCGTTCGTCCTCGTGGAACAGGGTTTGTTGTGAACCCGTCCCGAGCAGGAGAAGCACTGTGTACCCCAAGGGTCAGACCCCCGACGATGCCCAGCCCAACGCCCACGAGGCGCCCGGCACCCCGCCGAAGGCCCTCGTGCCCTCGCCGAATTTTCCCCAGCTGGAAAACGAGGTGCTCGCTTTCTGGAAGGCCGACGACACCTTCCAGGCATCCATCGACAACCGCGTCGGCGCGGAAGAATGGACCTTCTACGACGGCCCGCCGTTCGCCAACGGCCTGCCGCACTACGGACACCTGCTCACCGGGTATGCCAAGGACCTCTTCCCCCGCTTCCAGACCATGCGCGGCAAGCAGGTGCACCGACGCTTCGGGTGGGACACCCACGGGCTGCCCGCGGAGCTCGAAGCGGAACGGCGCCTCGGCATCACCGACAAGAGCCAGATCGAAGAGATGGGCCTCGCCGCGTTCAACGCCGTCGCCCGCGACTCGGTACTGGAATACACCAAGGACTGGGAAGAGTACGTCACCCGGCAGGCCCGCTGGGTGGACTTCGAGAACGACTACAAGACCCTCGACATCACCTACATGGAATCGGTGATCTGGGCGTTCAAACAGCTGCACACCAAGGGCCTCGCCTACGAGGGCTACCGGGTGCTGCCGTACTGCTGGCGCGACCAGACTCCGCTGAGCAACCACGAGCTGCGCATGGACGACGACGTCTACAAGATGCGCCAAGACCAGACCGTCACGGTGACCTTCCCCCTCGTCGGCACCAAGGCCGAAGTTCTGGGGCTGACGGCCGTGCGTGCCCTGGCCTGGACGACCACGCCGTGGACCCTGCCGACCAACCTTGCGCTCGCCGTCGGACCGGCGATCGTGTACGCCGTGGTCCCCGCAGGCCCCAACGGCACCCCGGACGCCGAGGTGCTGCGTGAGGGTGGTCTCGACAAGCTCGACGCCGGGGCGCAGGCGGTCGTTCTCGGCGCCGAATACCTGCTCGCCATCGACCTGGTCGGCAACTACGCCAAAGACCTCGGCTACGACTCCGCTGCCGACGCCGTGGCCGCGGTGTCGCGCACGGTCACCGGCACCGACCTCGAGGGCGTGACCTACGATCGGTTGTTCGACCACTACGCCGACACGGCCGTGTGGGGCACCCAGAACGCCTGGCGTATCGTTGTCGCCGACTACGTCACCACCTCGGACGGAACCGGAATCGTGCACCAGGCCCCCGCCTACGGTGAGGAAGACCAGAAAATCTGCGAGGCCGCGGGCATCCCCGTGATCATCTCCCTCGACGACGGCGGCAAGTT
>JBBQYN010000035.1:0-13163 GCA_038208655.1 Actinomycetales bacterium | reverse complement strand
CACGTAGGGCAGAAAGAAGATGGCCAACAGCCAGGCCATGCCCGACATGGGGCGGCGGTTGCGGGGAACGACGATGATGGCCACGATGCGCACCAGAAAGTCCACCATAAAGGCCGCGATGACGAGCACGGTCGAACCGTCGACGGCGGGCACGGATCAGGTGATGGGTTTGTCGAGTCCGAGGCGCGCACGTTCCTGCGCCTCGATCTTCGAGTAGACCTTACGTTCATTGCGGTCGGCGTGGATGATCGAGCGCAGCACGAACCAGAACGTCAGCCCCAGCAGAATCGTGGGAATGATCGACCATGCCGCGTTTGCCCAAAAGTTCTCAATCACCCTCTTAGACTACGCGGTCGTGCCTGTACGTGCGCCTGTACGTGCAGCTCGGCCGGCCACTCGCGAGAATGGTACGGATGACCGCAAGGCACAGCGGCATGTCCTCGAGCACCTGGCGTGCGCGGAACTGATGGTAGCGCAGGCCCAGCAGAATCGCCTCGGTGTCGCGCCGGGCATAACGATCCCGGGAGAGCTCGTCGTCGTGCCACTGCGCCCCATCAAGTTCGATCACGAGCCAGCCGTCGATTAGCAGGTCAACACGACCCACCCGATCGATGGTGACCTGCACCTCGACTTTCCAGCCCTGGTCTTCGGCAGCCAGCCGAAGGTGAGTCTCCAGGCCCGAATCCGCCCGGCCGTCCAGCCGGCGAAACCGGCGGGGCATCGCGGCGAAGAGTGCCTTCATCTGGTCCGGAGTGAGGACGCGTGTGTGGAGCGCGCTGTCGCAGCTCGCCACCAGCTCAGCCTCAGCGGTGACGTCGCCGGGGGTGAGCACCGCGAGCTGCAGCAGGGAATCGGCCACGGACATCCGCCAGAGCCGTTCGCTGCGGTCGGGGAACTGCTTCCGCACCCAGAGCCGGTGCTCGTTCGGGCCCAGAGGTGCCGGCCGACTCGCATTCGTCGGGATGCCCACCCACAGGCCCGACGGGCGCGTGACACAGACGCCGTGACTGGTGAGCGCGGACGAGGCCGTCAATCGCTGTGCAAGGCGACCGCGCGCATCGCGGCGTGCTCGGCCCCGCGGTGGGCGAGCCAGGAACGGCCGATGGGCCAGACGACGGCGTGACGAAAACCGGATGCAGCGGTGAGTGATTCCCAAAACATCCGGTTTTCGAGCACTGACGGCCGTTTCACCCGGTTCTCGTCACGGCGGGCCGGGCCGGGCCGGGCCGGCCCTGACTAGTTGGTGAGCAGGCCGTAGAGGCCGGTGCCGACGAAGTAGACGCCGGCGCCGCCCACGATCACCCAGAGGGCGATGCGGTTCATCGACGGCGGTTTTCGGCCCCCGTTATCGGGTTCCAGCTCGCTGGGGGGCAGGTAGCTCACGGCTACTTCACCAGCGGAAACAGGATCGTCTCCCGAATGCCCAGGCCGGTGAGGGCCATCAGCAGGCGGTCGATACCCATGCCCATGCCGCCCGTGGGCGGCATGCCATACTCGAGCGCCCGCAGAAACTCCTCGTCGAGGCGCATGGCCTCGGGGTCGCCGCCGGCGGCGAGGCTGGCCTGCTCAATGAACCGTTCCCGCTGGATGACGGGGTCGACGAGCTCCGAGTAGCCGGTGGCCAGCTCGAATCCGCGAATGTAGAGGTCCCATTTCTCGACGACGCCCGCAATCGAGCGGTGCCCGCGCACGAGCGGGCTGGTGTCCACGGGAAAGTCCATCACGAAGGTGGGCCGCACGAGGCCGTCCTTCACGAAGTGCTCCCAGAGCTCTTCGACATACTTGCCGTGAATCGGGTGGTCCAGTTCGATGCCTTCGCGGGCGGCGAGCTGCTGCAGCTCTTCGATCGGGGTGGCCGGGCTGATCTCGCGGTGCACGGCGGCCGAGAGGCTCTCGTACATGCTGATGCGGTCCCAGTCGCCGCCGAGGTCGAAGTCGGTGCCGTCGGCCCAGGTCACCACGTGCGATCCGGCAATGGCGAAAGCGGCGTTTTGAATCAGTTTCTGGGTGAGGTCGGCGATGGACGTGTAGTCGCCGTAGGCCTCATACGCTTCCAGCATCGCGAACTCGGGCGAGTGCGTGGAATCAGCGCCCTCGTTGCGAAAGTTGCGGTTGATCTCGAAGACCCGGTCGATGCCGCCCACAACGGCGCGCTTGAGAAAGAGTTCCGGAGCGATGCGAAGAAACAGTTCGGTGTCGAAGGCGTTGCTGTGCGTGGCGAACGGGCGAGCGGATGCCCCGCCGTGCAGCGTCTGCAGCATCGGCGTCTCAATCTCGAGAAAGTCCAGGTCGGTGAATGTCTTGCGCAGGCTAGCCACCGTCTGGGAGCGCTGCACCACCGTGCGACGGGCCTGCTCCCGGTTGATCAGGTCGAGGTATCGGCTGCGCACCCGGGTTTCCTCGCTGAGCTCACTGTGCAGGTTCGGCAGCGGCAGCAAGGCCTTGGCGGCGATCTGCCAGTCGGCGGCCATGATGGACAGCTCACCGCGGCGGCTGGAGATGACCTCCCCCGACACGAAGAGGTGGTCGCCGAGGTCGACAAGGTCCTTCCACTCGGCGAGGGAGTCGGCGCCCACGGCGGCCAGTGAAACCATGGCCTGAATGCGGGTGCCGTCTCCGGACTGCAGGCTTGCGAAGCAGAGCTTGCCCGTGTTGCGCAGGTGCACCACGCGGCCGGCCAGTCCCACGGTGACACCGGTGACGGCATCCGCTTCGAGGGCGCCGAACTCGGCGCGCACGGCCGGGATGGTGTGGGTGACGGGAACCGAGACGGGGTAGGCGCCGCCGCCGGGCGTGGTCGCGGCGGCGTTGAGCCGGTCACGTTTGCCCAGGCGCACGGCCTGCTGTTCGCTCAGTTCGGAGTCGCTGAGACCGGCGAAGTTCAGGGCGCTCTCGGTGAGGTCGGCTTCGGCGGGTGCGGGGTTCTTGCTCATTGCGGTTCTTTCCGTTTTTCTGGTTGTGACGCGGGGTGCAGCGGGTGTCAGTGGGGGCGCAGCGGTGAGTCTAGAGCTCGAGCAGGGTGTTGTCGATGAGGCGGGTGTGCCCCACGACGGCGGCCACGAGCATGCGCGCGGGCCCCCGATATGTGTGCGGCACGGGCAGGAAGGTCTGCGGGTGCACCACCTCGAGATAGTCCAGTTTAACCAGCGGTTCGGCGTCGAGGCGTGCGCGGGCGGCAGCGCTGGGCTCAGCCGGGCCCGAACCGGGAGAGCCTGCGGCAACGGATGCGGCGGCGGCGAGGCCCGCAGACAACACTTCGGCGGCGCGGGCCTCGGCCGCCGAGAGGTAGCGGTTGCGGCTGGACAGGGCCAGGCCGCTGGGTTCGCGCACGATGGCGCCCACGTCGATGCGGGTGCGCAGATTCAGGTCGGCGACCATACGCTGCACCAGGAAGACCTGCTGGGCGTCTTTCTGGCCGAACATCACGGTGTCGGGCGTGACGATGCTGATCAGCTTGGCCACGACGGTGAGCATGCCGTCGAAATGTCCGGGGCGGGCGGCGCCTTCCAGCAGCGCACCAACCGGGCCGGCGGTCACCCGGGTGTCGATGGCGCCGCCCGGGTACATTTCGCCGGCGGTCGGCACGAACACGGCAGCGACGCCCAGTTCGGCCAGCAATGCCACGTCGGCGTCGACCGTGCGCGGGTAGGCGTCCAGGTCTTCGCCGGCGCCGAACTGCAGGGGGTTGACGAAGATCGAGACGATCACCGTGTCACCGAGCTCGTGGGCCCGCCGTACGAGCGAGAGATGCCCGGCGTGCAGGGCACCCATGGTGGGCACCAGCACCACGCGGGCCCCCGGCCCCGGACGGTTGGGCGAGGATGCGCGCACGGTGTCGACGAAGTGCCGCATCTCGGTGATGGTGCCAAGCAGTTCTGGCCGCGTGAGCACGGTCATTCGTCCTCCGGTTCGGTGGGGCGGGTGGGGTCGGTGCGTTGCAGGGCGTTGTCCATCGCCGAGCGCACGAGCGGGCCGAGCACCGCGCCGGGACGGTCGATGCCGATGCCGGCCAGCAGCCGGGTTGACTGTTCCACGATGGAGGTGCTGAACGCGGTCGCGGTGTCGATGGCTTCGGCGTAGGCTGCCCGGTCGGTTTCGCTCACGATCAGGGGTTCACCGCCCATCTCCACGACGAGGGCCTGACCGATGGGGAGCACCGGGGTGGGAGCGGTGACGGCGAAATAGCTGTCGGCGAGGCGGGCCAGGTCCAGGCTGGTTCCGGTGAACGCCATGGCCGGGTGGATCGCCAGCGGGATCGCCCCGCCGCGCTGGGCGGGTTCGAGAACGGCGGTGCCGAAGCGTGCCGAGGTGTGCATGACGAGCTGCCCCGGTTGCCAGGTGCTTGTGGCCGCGAGACCGGACACCAATCCGGGCAGGGCCGCGTCGGGAACACAGAGGATCACGAGTTCGCTGCGCTCGACGATTTCGGGCACGCTCAGGATCGGCACCTGCGGCAGGATCGCCTCGGCCCGGTCACGGCTGGCCTGCGAGATCGCCGAGATGCCCACGAGGGAATGGCCGGCACCGGCGAGGGCGGCACCCAGAATCGGGCCCACGTGGCCGGCGCCGATGATGCCCACGCCGAGGCGCCCGGGTCGGGCCTGCGGCTGCGATGGTGTCATGACGGGGCTCCTGTCGCCGGCGGTGCCGGGCTGGCGGGTGGTACGAGGGTCTGCGGGGCGTCGCCGGGCGAGTCGGCGACAATAGCGGGGGTGGGAAACTGGCGCCAGTGGTGGCTGGTGTCCTGGGCGGCCTGCGCCACGGCCTCGGCGGAGATCGCCGTGAAGAAATGGCGGGATTCGTCGACGTCCATGACGCTCAGCCGTGCGGACACCGGACCGAGCACGGTGTGCAGCCGCGCCGAGGCCAGCCGAAGCCGGCGGGCCAGCGCGCCCTGGTGCAGGGCGACACTCTGCAGTCGGGCGAGGGGCACCAGAATCAGGTCCCGTGAGATGACGCCGTGCCGGATCAGGGCCACTCCCCCGGCCATCGTGTATCCGGTGCGACGCCAAGAGAATGGGCGCACCCAGAGCGCCCGGCGCGGGGCGTTTTGGAAACCATCGGGCACGGTCGCGGTGGGGCGGCCGGTTCCGGTCATGCCGGCCAGAATGAGATCGCGGTGGGCGGCGGCGTCGAAGGCCGGCAGCAGCAGCTGCAGTACCCGAACCACGTCGTCGGGGGTGCCCACCGGAAGGGTGAGGGTGCTCGCTGCACCGGCCGCCCCCTCGGCCGAGGAGTGTCCGGCCTTGTTGATCTGCACCTGCCACCATCCGAACGGCCGCCAGAGCAACGGCTGCGAGATGCCGACGGCGTGGATGCGGCCGGGCGGAAGGGTTTCACTGCTGGTGGACAGCAGCCCGAACCCGACCCGCACCCCGTCGGGGGTGCCGGCGATGCTGTAGCGCAACGACTTGGTGATGCGGGAAAAGTAGTAGCCGAGGGTGCCGATGATGCCCGGCAGGATCGCGAGGAGCAGGAAGGTGCGGCCACCGCCGACCACCGCGATGAGCAGGCCGATCAGGGCCAGGATGAGGAAGACGGTGAAGCCGCTGAGCAGGATGGACCCGATCAGCCGGCCGGGGGGAATGCGCACGACCGATTCGGGTGGGGCCGCGTCGGGGTCGAGTTCGGGCGCGAGGAACTCCTGCACACGGGCCGAGGCTGCCGTGCCGAGGCTGCCCGCCAAGACGCCCGGCATCCAGGCCGGGGCGGCGGCGTCGGCCATGCCGGGTACCTCGACCGGCGGCGCGACGGCGTCCTGGCGCAGACCCGAGGCAATGCGCAGAATGTCTCGGCGCAGATCGTCGGCGCTGCTGGAGTGCAGGTAGGCCAGTTGCACGGATCCGTCCTGACCTCCGACGCTCACTTCGAGTCGGGCTGCTCCGAAGAGCCGCGGGATGAACGGGCGCACGAGGTTGATGCCCTGGATGCGGTCCAGCCGGGCCTTTCGGTTGCTGCGAAAGACCAAGCCGCTGCGCACTTCGACGGCCACATCACTCACCCGAAAGCTGTGCATGCGCCACGACAGGTAGAAGACCAGCAGGATCACCAGAAGGATCACCATCACCCCGAGCAGCGCCCAGCCCACGGCACCGCGCCGCACGATCTCGTCGATCGGGTCGCCGCCCAGGTGCGGCTCGTTGAAGAACAGTTCGAAGAGGCGCTCCCGCAGGTTGGCGATCACGAACCCGAGCACGGCCACCACGAAGATTCCGCCGCGCAGCAGCGGCGTGGCGGGGTGTAGCCGGTGCCATTCTCCGTCGGTCAGCGGGGTCAGCACCGCCCGTGCCGCGCCCCGCGGCGGGGCGGGTATCACCGGATCGGTCACAGCCCGGCCCGCCGGCTTTCGGCAAGTTCCACGAGCCGGTCGCGCAGCAGGTCGGCATCCGCTTCACGCAGCCCGGGAATGGACACTCCGGTGGAGGCCGCGGCGGTGACGAATTTCAGATCGGCCAGGCCCAGCCAGCGGGCCACCGGTCCGCGGGTGATGTCGACGAGTTGCATGCGGCCGTAGGGCACCGAGACGAAGCGTTGAAAGAGGATGCCGCGGCGAAAGAGCAGGTCGTCGTTGCGCAGCTGGTAGCCGATGGAGCGTACCCGGCGCGGTTCGAAGATGAGGTTGATGATGGTGGCCAGGGCGATGATGCCACCCGCCCAGAGCGCCCAGGTCTGGTCGGCGAGAAACCAGAGCAGCGCGGCCGCGATGCACGCCACAATGCCGAAGACGAGGCTGCCCACGATCTCGACGAGCACGTACCGCGGCGACACCCGCTGCCAGTCGCCGCCGAGTTCCAGCCGTGCGGAGGGCGGGGCAGCGTCGAGGGACGGGTCGGTGTCGAGGGACGCGGCGGGCCCGGCTCCGGTTCCGTCGACGGGCTCCGCGGCCTCGTCCGGTCGCGGCGTCGCCGCGGTGTGCGGGCTGGGCCTCGGGGCGAGATCACTGTCAGACATGTTCACCTCCGGGTTGACCGTCGTCGTCGGGCGGCAGGGTGCAGTACCGCTCGGCCAGCAACCCGGCCACGAGCAGAACCGCCGCGCCGAGGGCCGATCCGAGTGCAAGCCACACCGATGGTACCGCCGGAAGCACCGAACGCGTGAGGAAGAACACCAGAATGCCCAGGCTGACACCGAACATGAGGGCGCCACTCAGGCTGCAGGCCTTGCTGATCAGGGCGACCCGCATGGCCCAGAACGGGTCGATGCGCGCGCGGGTGCGGCCCCGGGTGAGCTGACGGATCGGCCAGGCCAGCGCCACGATGGCCAACGCCACCGACACCAGCGTGAGCGGCAGGCTCAGCGGAGGCACGATCATGCGGGCACCGGATGCGACGGCCGCGAACTCCGCCAGAAAGCCGACCACGAGGCCGAGCAGCCCCAGGGCGAGCAGGGTGGTGGCGCGGGTGCGAATCATCGGGCGGCGGGGTCGGAGGCGGGAACGGGGGCCGCGGCGCTGGGGTGAGCGTAGGGCAGGGTGGACGCCGTCGTCGCGGCGAGGAGGTCCCGCACCGCGCCGTGCCCGGGCAGTACCGCGCCCGGGTCGAGGTCGAGCCAGGGCGCGAGCACGAAGTCGCGTTCAGAAGCACGCGGATGCGGCAGGGTGAGTCGGGTATCCGTCTGCTCGAGGGCACCGATCAGCACGATGTCGATGTCGAGGGTACGGTCGCCCCAGCGTTCCGCGCGCACCCGGCCGTGGTCGGCTTCGATGGCGTTCACGGCCGCGAGCAGGTCGAGTGGGTCGCCTCGAAAGCTGCCCAGGACCACGCCGTTGAGGTAACGCGGCGCTGCGTCGTCGATGCCGTGCACCTTCACGGCGACGGACTCGTACAGCCCGGAGACGTCGCTCAGGCTCAGACCGGTGACCGCGCCGAGGTCGTGCACGGCGCGGGTCAGAGTGGCCACGCGGTCACCGAGGTTGCTGCCGAGCGCCAGTACCACCGGCTCGGCCGGCATCGAATCGGCCGGACCGGCGTGGGCCGTGACGCCCGCGGTTCCGCTCACGCGCGGCTCCGCTCGATTTGCACCGACACATCCGTGAAGGGCAGGTTGATGGGGGCCTGCGGCTTGTGCACGGTCACGCGCACCCGCTCGGCGGCCTGGTGCGCCAGCGCCACCACGGCGATGCGTTCCGCGACGGTTTCGATCAGGTCCACGGGGTTGTGCCGCACCGAGTCGGCCACCTCTTCGGCAAGTTCGCCGTAGTGGATGGTCTGGGTGACGTCGTCGCTCGTGGCCGCCCGCGCGAGGTCGAGCCAGACGGTCACATCGATCACGAAGTCCTGCCCGTTTTCGCGTTCAAAGTCGTACACGCCGTGGTGGGCGTTCACCCGGAGGCCGGTCAGGGTGATGCAGTCGAGGCTCATGAGTCCATTCTGGTCGACGCGAGCCGGTCAAGCACGTTCAGTGCGGCGCGGGTGCCGGCCACATCGTGCACCCGCACGGCCCAGGCGCCGGCCTGGGCGCTCAGAACACTCACCACGGCGGTGGGCAGGTCTCGGCCCGTGCTGGGCGTTCCGGCCGGCATCGCCTCGGCGAGAAAGCGTTTGCGGGACGCCCCGACGAGCACCGGCAGGCCCACGGCGGTGAGCGCGTCGAGGTGCGCGAGCAGGGCCCAGTCGTGTTCGGCGCGTTTGGCGAAGCCCAGCCCCGGGTCAAGCACCAGCCGGGCGCGCGCGACGCCGGCGCGTTCGAGTACGGCCACGCGGGCCTCGAGGGCCTGGCGCACTTCGGCCACGACGTCGTCGTAGTCGGTCAGGGCCCCCATCTGCTGAGCGTGGCCCCGCCAGTGCATTGCCACGAATGTCAGCCCGGTGTGGGCGGCAACGGATGCCATGGCCTCGTCGGCGAGGCCGCCCGACACGTCGTTGATGATGCGGGCACCGGCCGCGGCGGCCGCGCCGGCGGTGCTCGCATTGAGGGTGTCGACGCTCACCGTGAGTCCGTGCCGGGCCAGTTCGGTGATCACCGGCAGCACCCGGGCCTGTTCGTCGTACGGGGACACCCGGGTCGCACCGGGCCGGGTCGATTCGCCGCCGACGTCGATCAGGTCGGCACCGTCGTCGTGCAGCTGCAGGCCGTGGGCGATGGCGGCGTCCGTGGCCGCCCAGCGGCCGCCGTCGCTGAAGGAGTCCGGGGTGACGTTGAGAATGCCCATGATCAGCGTCATGAGCCGGTCACCGTCCTGCGGGTCACCGGGCACGGCCGATCATCGACCGGCGGAAATCAGCGCGATGATCTCGGCCCGCTGGCCGGGGTCGGACAGTGCGCCGCGGCTCGCCATGGTCACCGTGGAGCTGCGGGTCTGCCGCGGGCCGCGGGTGCCCACGCACCCGTGCACGGCGTCGAGGACCACGAGCACACCGCGGGGTTCCAGGCCGTCATTAAGCGCCCCGGCGATCTCCTCGGTGAGGCGTTCCTGCAGTTGCGGTCGTGCCGCTAGCGTTTCGATGACGGCGGGCAGCCGCCCGAGGCCCACCACCCGGTCGCCGGGCAGGTACGCCACGTGAGCGGTACCGAGGAACGGCAGCAGGTGGTGCTCGCAGATGGACCGGAAGGCGATGTCACGCAGCAACACCAGCTCGCCGGTTTCCGGGCCGACCGGGATGGTGTCGGTGAGGTGCTCGAGCGGGTCCACTGCGAGTCCGGCGAAAAACTCGCTGTAGGCATCCGCTACCCGACGCGGTGTTTCTTCGAGCCCGGCGCGGGTCACGTCTTCACCGATCGCGGCGAGAAGTTCCGTGACCGCGCGTTGCACCCGCCCCCTGTCGACCGCCACCGCTGTTAGGCCGTTGCGGGTCGGGGGTTGCGCATGGGCTGACGCACGGGTGCGGCGGCGGCGGCGTCGCCGCTGGACACGCCACCGTCGACGGCGGCCGCGTCGATGGGTGCCTTCGCGGCGGGCATCTCGATGGGGGGCAGCGTGGATACGGGGCGCTTGTCGCTCGAGAGCCACTGCGGGCGCGGCGGCAGTTTCACGACCTGTGTGAACAGTTCAGCCAGGGCGACCTGGTCAAGGGTTTCATGTTCCAGCAGGGCGCCGGCGAGCTCGTCGAGAATGGCACGGTTGGCCACGAGTACCTCATAGGCCTCGTCGTGCGCGTCTTCGAGCAGCTGGCGCACCTCGGCGTCGACCTGCTCGGCGACCTGCTCCGAGTAGTCGCGCTGGTGTCCCATGTCGCGGCCGAGGAAGACCTCGCCCGAGCCGGAGCCCAGTTTCAACGGGCCCACGGATGCGCTCATGCCGAATTCGGTGACCATCTTGCGGGCCGTTGCGGTGGCCTTCTCGATGTCGTTGGAGGCGCCGGTGGTCGGGTCGTGGAAGATGATCTCTTCGGCGACGCGGCCGCCCATGGCGTAGGCGAGCTGGTCGAGCAGCTCGTTGCGGGTCACGGAGTAGCGGTCTTCCAGGGGCATCACCATCGTGTAGCCGAGGGCTCGGCCGCGGGGCAGGATCGTGATCTTGGTCACCGGGTCGGTGTTGCGCATCGCGGTGGCGACGAGCGCGTGTCCGCCCTCGTGGTAGGCGGTGATGAGCTTTTCCTTGTCGCGCATCACGCGGGAGCGGCGCTGCGGGCCGGCCATGACCCGGTCGACGGCCTCGTCGAGGGCACGGTTGTCGATCAGCTGGGCATTGGAGCGCGCGGTGAGCAGCGCGGCCTCGTTGAGCACGTTCGCGAGGTCGGCGCCGGTGAAGCCGGGCGTCTTGCGGGCGAGCACTTCCAGGTCGACCCCGGTGGCCATGGGCTTGCCCTTGGAGTGCACTTCAAGAATGTGTTTGCGGCCGAGCATGTCGGGGGCGTCGACACCGATCTGACGGTCGAACCGGCCGGGGCGCAGCAGGGCCGGGTCGAGAATGTCGGGCCGGTTGGTGGCGGCGATGAGGATGACGTTCGCCTTCACGTCGAAGCCGTCCATCTCCACGAGGAGCTGGTTGAGGGTCTGCTCGCGCTCGTCGTGGCCGCCGCCCATGCCGGCACCGCGGTGTCGGCCGACGGCGTCGATCTCGTCGATGAAGATGATGGCGGGGGCGTTCTCCTTGGCCTGCTGGAACAGGTCCCGTACACGGCTGGCGCCGACACCGACGAACATCTCCACGAAGTCCGAGCCGGAGATGGCGTAGAAGGGCACGTTGGCCTCGCCGGCCACGGCCCGGGCCAGCAGGGTCTTACCGGTTCCGGGAGGGCCGTACAGCAGCACGCCCTTCGGGATGCGGGCGCCGACGGCCTGGAACTTCGCCGGTTCCTTGAGAAAGTCCTTGATTTCTTCGAGCTCTTCGATGGCCTCGTCGGAGCCGGCGACATCGGCGAAGGTGACCTGCGGGCTCTCCTTGGAGACGAGTTTGGCCTTGCTCTTGCCGAACTTCATCACGTTGTTGCCGCCGCCGCGCATCGACAGCATCAGCCAGATGAACAGGCCGATCAGCAGCACTGGAAAGAGAAAACCCAGTGCGGTCAGCAGCCAGCTGGGCTGCGGCACCTCATCGGTGAAGCCGTCGGCGGGGTTCGAGGCGGTGACCGCGTCGACGACCTCGGTGCCGCGGGGAGCCACGTAATAGAACTGCACCCGGGTGCCGTTGTCGCCGCTGGCCTGGCTAAGGGTGAGGTCCACGCGCTGTTCACCGTCGACGATCGTCGCCTCGGAGACCGTGCTGCCGCGCAGCAGCGACAGACCCTCCTGGGTGGACACCTCTTTGAACCCGCCGGAGAGGGTGATCAGACTTGACCCCACCCACACCGCGATGATGGCCAACGCAATGTACAGAAAGGGACCGCGAAAAAGCTTCTTAACCTTCATTATCTCCACAGGCTAGCGCGATGTCTCAGGGATAAGCCGTGTGTTCGCCCACAGGTGATGCGGCCGCGGGCGCGGCGGTGATGCTGGTGCGGCGCTGCCGCGGTGGGGCTAGTCGGCGACCGGCGCGTAGACGTGCGGTGCCAGAATGCCCACCGAACGCAGGTTGCGGTATTTTTCGTCGTAGTCGAGGCCGTAGCCCACCACGAACTTGTTGGGAATCTCGAAGCCGACGTACTTCACGTCGATCTCCACCCGCGCGGCTTCGGGCTTGCGCAGCAGGGCGCAGATCTCGACGGATGCCGGTTTGCGAGAGTTCAGGTTGGCCAGCAGCCAGCTCAGGGTCAGGCCGGAGTCGATGATGTCTTCCACGATGAGCACGTTGCGGCCCAGCAGGTCGGTGTCAAGGTCCTTGAGAATGCGCACGACACCGCTGGAGGTGGTTCCGGAGCCGTAGGAGCTCACGGCCATCCAGTCCATGGTGAGCGGATGGTGCAGCTCGCGGGCCAGATCGGCCATCACCATGACGGCGCCCTTGAGAACACCGACCAGGAGCAGGTCTTTGCCGGCGTAGTCGGCTTCGATCTGGCGGCTCATCTCGGCCAGGCGCGTGCGAATCTGCTCCTCGCTGATCAGGATCTCGGTGAGGTCGTCAGGAATGTCGCGGGGTTCCATAAGAGCGGAAGTGTCCTTTAGATCGGTGTCTGTGCGGTGGCGGAGAAAACCAGCTCGCCGCTATGCCGTACAACTCTAACGCCTGCCAGGTCAGTTGCCCTCTGGCCGTGCCAGTTCGTGACCAGGTCGGCCACGGCCAGGGTGTGGCTGCGGCTCAGCGACACCCCGAAATGCTCAGCCACCAGCAGGCGGATCATGCGCTGACGCAGGGCGGCCGGCTGCGCGGCGAGGGCGGCGGCGCTCAGCCGTACCGGCGGGTCACGGTGGGTCGCCGGGGTGGCCTGCGGGGCCTGGGCGGCCGGGTACGTCTTCCGGGGCGCCGTGGCGGCATCCGTCGCCAGCAACGCGGCGGCGAGCAATGCCGGCACGAGAGCGTCGAGGGCGTCGGCGTCTTCGCGCAGCTGCTCGGCGGTGCGGGCCAGCGCCTGGGCGACGCCGGGCCCGAGTTCGTGTTCGAGGGTGGGCAGCACCGTGAGCCGGGCGCGCACGCGGGCGTAGCGGGGATCGTGGTTCTGCGGGTCCTGCCACGGCTCCAGGGCGGCATCCCGGCAGAATTGGCGGGTCTGGTCGCGACGGATGCCCAGCAACGGCCGCAGGTAGGGGCCCGCGACGGGCGCCATGCCGTGCAGGCTGGTGGGTCCGGAACCCCGGGCGAGGCCGAGCAGCACGGTTTCAGCCTGGTCGTCGAGGGTGTGCCCGAG
>JBBQYN010000034.1:0-13360 GCA_038208655.1 Actinomycetales bacterium | reverse complement strand
CGTCTAGCGGAGAAAGCCAAGTCGGCGGTGCTGCTCATGCGCTTGCAGCCCGATCAGCTCATCGAGACCCCTGAACGCGCCGGCTGGTCCTACGACGGCATCGTCGCGTACTCCAAGATTTGCACGCACGTTGGGTGCCCTGTGGCCCTCTACGAGCAGCAGACGCACCACCTGTTGTGCCCGTGCCACCAATCGCAGTTTGACGTCAAGAACCACTGTGAAGTCATCTTCGGTCCGGCCAAGCGGGCTCTTCCCCAGCTGCCCATTGCGGTGGACGCTGAGGGTTACCTCATCGCACAGAGCGATTTCACTGAACCAGTCGGCCCGAGCTTCTGGGAGCGTAGTTAATGACAATCCAAACCACTCGAGAACCAACGGAAGTCAAGAAGTCTGGTGGCTTCACGGGTTCCGCTGCGAACTACATTGACGAACGCACCAGCATCTCCGGTGCGGTCAAAGAACTCGGCCGGAAGATCTTTCCAGACCATTGGTCCTTCCTCCTGGGTGAGGTGGCGCTGTACAGCTTCGTCATCATTCTGTTGTCGGGCACCTTCTTGACTTTCTTTTACGACGCCTCCATGGCCGAAGTCCACTACGACGGCTCCTACGCGCCGCTGAAGGGGATCGCCATGTCGGCGGCCATGTCTTCGACGATGGACATCTCCTTCGACATCCGCGGTGGCCTCCTGATGCGTCAGGTACACCACTGGGCTGCGCTGCTCTTCGTGGCAGCCATCGGCCTGCACATGCTGCGCATTTACTTCACGGGTGCCTTCCGCAAGCCGCGCGAGATCAACTGGGTCATCGGCTTCGTGCTCTTCATCCTCGCCATGGCCGAAGGATTCACCGGATACTCCCTCCCCGACGACCTGCTCTCCGGTAACGGACTGCGCATCATCGACGGAATCATCAAGAGCATCCCCGTCGCCGGAACCTGGATCTCGTTCCTGCTCTTCGGCGGGGAGTTCCCCGGCACGGCCATCGTCGGGCGGTTGTACACACTGCATATTCTGTTGCTACCCGCGATCATCGTGGCGTTGATAGCCATGCACCTCTTATTCGTTGTTGTGCACAAGCACACCCAGTACCCCGCTGCAGGGCACACGAACAACAACGTCGTCGGCTACCCGGTGCTTCCCGTCTACGCAGCCAAGGCCGGCGGATTCTTCTTCATCGTCTTCGGGGTCGTCATGCTGATCGCGTCGCTTGTCACGATCAACCCGATCTGGAACTACGGTCCGTACGACCCGTCGCCGGTGTCTGCGGGTACCCAGCCCGACTGGTACATCGGATTCGCCGACGGTGCCATGCGTCTGGTTCCGCCGGGCTGGGAGTTCGTGCTCTTCGGCAACACCTGGTCGATCAACATCCTGACTGTGCTGGTGGTGGTGGGAATCTTCATCATGCTGGTTCTCGTGTACCCCTTCATCGAAGCCTGGATCACCGGAGACAAGCGCGAACACCACGTGCTCGACCGCCCGCGCAACGTTCCCACGCGCACCGCCATCGGCGCCGCCGGTGTCACGTTCTACGCCGTGCTCTGGGCCGCTGCCTCGTCGGACCTGATGGCCACGCACTTTCATCTCACGATGGAAGGGGTCATTCACACGCTCCAAGCCCTGCTGTTCATAGGACCCATCGCGGCGTACTTCATCACGAAGCGCGTCTGCCTGGCCCTCATGAAGAAAGACCGCGAAATCGTCCTGCACGGTTTCGAATCCGGACGCATCGTGCGCCTTCCCGGTGGTGAGTACGTCGAGGTCCACCAGCAGGTGGATGAGTACGAGCGCTGGAAGCTGGTCAGCTACGTTGACCAGAAGCCGCTGATGTTGCGTCCGAACGCGGATGGCAAGATCACCGTTCCGCAGCAGCTGCGGGCCGGCCTCTCCCGTTGGTTCTTTGAGGACCGGGTAACCCCGGTCGATCAGGTCGAGCTGGACGAGTCGCACGCCTCGCACGCTCCGGCGATCACGGAGAAGTAGCGCCCCCACCGAAACACAGCACACAGATCGGGCACCGATGTCACTCCACAAGTTTGCGGAGTGGCTCCGGTGCCCGAACTGTTTTCTCCCCCTGACGGCCGAACCGCCGCTGCGGCTCGTCTGCTTGGCCGGGCATTCGTTCGACGTCAACAAGCGCGGCTTCCTCACCGTGCTGCGCAACGCACACCGGTTCATCGGTGACAGTGCCGAGATGCTGGAGGCTCGAGACATTTTTCTCGCCCGAGGCTTTTATGACGAACTGCGCCGAACGGTTGCGCGTCTCACAGCGGCCGATGTCCCGGCCCGCTTGCTCGATATCGGCTGCGGCAGCGGCTTCTACCTCGGCGGCGCACTGAGCGCTGTAGCCGGCACCACAACGACCGTCAACGCCGTAGCCATGGACCTATCCCCCGCAGCCGTACAACGCACGGTGCGGGCTCTTCCGGGCGTGCACGGGCTGGTCGCAGATGTCTGGGCGCCTCTACCGCTGGTGGATGCCTGCGCCGACGTGATCCTTAACGTCTTCGCGCCGCGAAATCCGGCCGAATTCCGACGCGTCCTGACGCCTGACGGCCTACTGATCGTCGTCATCCCGCAGCCCAACCATCTAGAGCAATTGCGCGCCGCGGGGTTAGCGCTCGGAGTGCAGGCCGACAAGGCCAGCCATTTGCAACGCACCCTGGGAGAACATTTCGTTCTGACCGATCGCACGTCGCTCGAGAGCACTATGAACCTCGACGCGGCCGGTGTTCGCGCGCTACTGAACATGGGCCCGTCGGCCCACCACACCGATTCAGAAGCCGTGACCGCCCTACTGGCAGCGTCTGAGGGCCTGACTCCCGTGACGGCAGCCTTCGATGTGCTGAGCTTCCGCCCGCTCGCTCCCCCACCCTCCTAGCCCGACCAGCGTGTCGACGCTCGTTGGACAGTAGTCCGTTGTCGCTCAAGGAAAGTAGGCGACCGTGGTTTATTTATTCTGAGGTGTTCTCTGGTCTAGTGGAAGGCAAAGTGGTGATTCCGCTGTCCTTGAGTCGGTAGCTGGCGCCCTTAAGCGAGATCACGTCGGCGTGGTGAACGATCCGGTCGATCATGGCTGCGGCCACGACTCGGTCGCCGAAGACGTCGCCCCAGGCGAAAGGCAGGTTGCTCGTCACCATCAGCAAGGCATGTGCGTACGCGATGAGACGATTTGGAAGAACAGGTTCGCGGCGTCTTGCTCGAAAGGGATGTAGCCGACCTCGTCGACAATGATCAGCCCGAAACTGTCAAGGGCCATGAAGAACGGCCCACTGGCGGCCACGGAAAATGCCCGCTGGTGGCCATGAAAACTGCCCACTCATGGCCAACAGATCTGCCCACCAAGAATTCGGCGGCGTTGGCCATGCGCGGAGCAAGCGCTAGTTCATCGGCGTCACGCCCTGCCCCGCGAGGGCCTGCGTGAGGCGAACCGATTCGCCCGATGTCTGGCAGACGTGAGCGTGATGCAGCAACCGATCAACGGTCGCCGTCGCGAGGGTCTTGGGCATGAGCTCGTCAAACCCCGCGGGGTGCAAGTTCGAGCTGACCGCGATGGATCGCTTTTCATAGGCCGCGTCAACGAGGCGATAGAGCCCCTCGGCAGCGTCGGTCCCGACCGGTAAAAGCCCGATGTCATCGATCACGATCAAATCGGCGCGAAGGATCCGGGTGACGACGCGGGTCACGCTGTCGTCGGAACGGTGGGCTCGCATCAGCGCGCCGAGATCCTCGAGGCGGAACCAGGCCACGCGCATGCCCGCCTCGACAACTTGCTGACCGAGGGCCTCGAGGAAGAACGTTTTCCCGGTGCCGGAGGGCCCGCAAACAACGACGTTCTCCTTCCGGCTGATCCATTCCAGGGTGCGGAGCGCCTGCTGGGTCGGCAGTGGGATCGATGACGCGGCTGGGTCCCAGGTGTCGAACGTCTTCCCCGTCGGGAAGCCGGCAGCTTTGCGGCGGGTGGCGAGCATCGACCGAGACCGGCCAGTGACTTCCTCAACAAGTAGGGCCTTCACGACTTCGGCGGGTTCCCACCGCTGCGTGCGAGCCGTGATCAGCAACTCCGGTGCCAACGCCCTCGCGTAGGGCATCTTCAGCTGACGCATCAACGCCTCAAGATCCGCCGGCAGCGCGGGCGCTGAAGCCGGGACCGGGGTCATGCGCTTTCCTCCAGCAGGTCATCGGCAACACTCACGGTTGGTTGACCAATCGCGGCCCACCCCCGTGTTCCCTGAGTGAGAGACCGCGTTTCACTAGCCGTGTGAGTGCTCGCCCGAAGACCCACAGCATTCAGAATGGAGGCGAGGTCCTTATGGGCGAAACGGCCGTGGATCGCCGCGGTTCCGAGGGCCTGATCAACCTCGGCCATCCCCGCGATCTTCGCCAGCGCAACCGCCTCTGCCATCTTCTGCGTAATACGCCCCGTGCCAACGGCAGCTGCTTCAAGCAGCCAGGTGCGCGCTCCCGCGCCAATGGCGAGAAACTCCGCCTCCGCCGCGCTTTTCGCTTTCACCGCATAATTGCCGGGGATCTTGGGGGCATGGTCCGGGAAATGAGCATCATTGATCGCGGGGCTACCGGGCCGAGCGCGGCGATGTCGGGCGACTTCCACTGGCCCTTCAGCGCCTTCGTGAATGACGATGACGCGCTCGTCCAGGCCGAGACCGTGGCTGCGCACGAAGACGCGGGCGCCGAGCAAGTACGACGGCACCGAGTACTGAGCGTTCTCGAACGTCACCATCGGTGTGTTCCCCGGAACGCGGCGAGACATACCAAACGAGATCGTGTGCGCGGCATCAGGAACACGGTGCAACCGTGGTGCTTCCTCAAGAAGCATCGCTGCAGGCTTCCGCCGGGTAGCGCGGTGCTCACGGTTGTTCACGAGGTCCATGAACTCCTGGCAGGCCGTTTCAATATCCTCGAAGCTGTCGTACTCGGGCCGGAGGTTGGTGATCTTCGGGACGATGTCTGCTTTGGCGAGCTTCACAGAGGACTCAGACCCGCCCTTGGTGGCGGGGTCGGCCGGCTGGCAGGTCAGCACCGTGACGCCGTAATGGCGGGCGAAGTCCACCGTCGCGACGTTTCGCACCGGGACGCCGGCAACATGCGAGACCGTGACGCTTTTCTCGTTGTCCGTCAGGACGTAAGTCGGCGCGCCCCCGATGATGCGGAATGTGCGATCCAAAGCGGCGTAAACGCTCGGCGCGGTGCGGTCACGCATGACGATGACGACCCGGAAACGTGACCACGCCAACCACGCAATATAGAGGACCGTTTTCTTGCCGTCCATCACGGGTCCGTCGCCGAAATCGTATTGAATCCACATCCCGGGCTCTGAGATCCACGGCCGGTGCACGCGGGTATTGCCCAGGCGGTAGGCGGCGCGGACCTGCGCGAACGCGCGGCGGGTCGAGCGATCCGACCCCGTGTAGCCGAGGGCGAGGAGTTTGGTGTGGGCGATGTCGGAGCGGAGTTTGCCTTTGGAGGCGACCATCCATTCCTCGAGCTTGGGCATGAACGCGTCGGTGACGCGGCCGCGGTTGACGGGATTCGCGATCGGCTGGCCGGCGTCGCGGGCAGCGACGTGGCGGGCGACGGTGTGGTGAGAGCAGCCCGTCAGCTCGGCGGCACCTCGCAAAGATTTGGTCAGATCGTACGCAGCGAGTATTTCCATGATTTCTACGTCTACCTTCATAAGTGGGCCTCTTCCTGGGCTGTTCAATTGCGTCTTAGACACCGCAATCAAACCCCAGGGAGAGGTTCCGCCGTTTAACACGGTCGGGTTCAGAAAAGGAAGTGGGCAGATCTCATGGCCACCAACGGGCAGTTTTCCTGGCCGTCAGTGGGCAGTTCCGTGGCCGCCTATGGGCAGCTTGTCATGGCCGCCGACACGAAACGGCGCAGTCGAACGATTTCCCCTGGCAGTCGGCCGCGGTGGTGGGCGTCTTGCAGGCGGGCGACCCACTCCACTGCGGTGCCGAACAGGACCCTGTGGCCGGCGTGGGCGGCCTTGTATTCCTCGTGGGTCCAGCCCGCGTCTCGGGCTTGATCCGCGAGACGGGAAGCGAAGTCGCGGATGCGGGGTGCCTTGAGAGCGCGGGCAAGGAACTCGATCTGCTTGATCCTGTCAGCACTCATCAGGCGATTTCCTCGGCCTGCCGAAAACTGGCGCCGAACGCAGTGTCATAGTCGGCCAGGTCTCTTTCTAACGACTCCGACCCTTCTTGCGGGACCGGCGCCTGGAAACAGACCCGCAGTGTTTTCGCCGCGATCACGTGCTCCGGGTCGGTGATGGTCGCTGCCGAACCCATGGATCGTTCGTGGAAGGCGATGACCTCGTTGTTGATCCGGACGACGACCTGGGTCAGGTTCGCGTGAGCGTCGACCATCCGGCCAATCGCGGTGGGACGGCCAGGATGGCCGCCCGGTCCTCCGTGACCTGATCGATCGGTCGGGCACGCAACCAACGGACCGTGCGGCTCTTGGCCGTCGGCAGCCACTGCGCGAGTTGCTCGTTGAAGTCAGCGACCGAGGTGAAGCTGCGGCCGGGCACGAACGAGGTCTCCACGAACTGATTGGCGCGCTGGACGATCCCTTTCGACTCCGGGTCACAGGGTTTCAATTGAACGATCTTCGTCGGCAGCGCCCCGCAGAAAGCTGACACGCCCTCCGCCAGCTTGTTGCGGCGGCCGATGCCGGCCTCGTTGTCCCACATCACTCGGCGCGGGACCGCCTCGAGCTGGCCCGAGATGAACGACAACATTCCAGCCCAGAGATCCGGTGTCGTCCGCGAGGGCAGCATAACCGCGGTGATGAACCGGGAAAATGACGCCACGATCACCAGGACCGGTGGGAATCCGAACCGGCCATCCCCGAGAGGAACGCCCACCGGCGGGAACCACGGGTCGCATTGCGCTTGGTCGCCGGCCCGGTAACTGATCCGATCCGCTGGGTCTTTCGGTGCGAACTACGGCTTCAGCTGCGCGACCCTACGACCAGCGTGGGAATGCGCCGTCGCGTTGGTCAGTGGCGATCTCGACAAGCTCGCCCGGCGCGGGGCCGAGGTTAACGAGGAAACGCCGGCCCGTGGGGGCCGGCGTTTCGTGTGGTCGTGCTTTAGCGGGCGAAGTTACCGCGGTAGTACTCGTACACCCAGCCGACGAGGCTGATGACCGCGACACCGAGGCCGATGAAAGCGACCCACGGACCGACAGCCAGTCCGAGGAAAACCAACGCGCAGCTGGCCGCCAGGAAGATGGGCCACCAGCTGAACGGGCTGAAGAACCCCAGTTCGGGGTCTCCGTCGTCGATATTCCCGTCCAGACGATCTTCGGGCAGTTCCCCACCCTGGGCGCCGTGCACCTTGCCCAGGTAGAAGGCAATGAACGCGACCAGCAGGGTGGACAGGGCCAGCATGAACGTGCCGGCCCATTCGACCCGACCGTGGCTCGGGTCAATCAGGCTCCAGATGACATACGTCACCGTGACCAGGCCGAAGAATCCGCACAGGACCCACAACAGGTTGATATTGGTCTTCATCTACTTGACCTTGCCCGATCCTGCATCGTAGACGTCCACATCGGGCGCGTCCTTTCCGGGGCCGATGCCAACGGGAATTCCTACCTCAGGGTGATTGAGGTCGAACGCGGGACGCTCGGAACGGATCCGCGGGATCGACGTGAAGTTGTGTCGCGGCGGCGGGCAGGAGGTGGCCCACTCAAGCGAGGAACCGTAGCCCCACGGATCGTTGACGGTGACCTTCGGAGCACGACGAGCGGTGATGTACACGTTCAGGAAGAACGGAATCATCGACAGCGCCAGAATCATGGAGCCGACGGTGGACACCTGGTTCATCCAGGCGAAGCCGTCTTCGGGTGAGTACGTGGCGTAACGACGGGGCATGCCCATCACACCGAGCCAGTGCTGTACCAGGAACGTGGTGTGGAAACCGAGGAACAGCAACCAGAAGTGCCACTTGCCCAGGCTCTCGTTGAGCATCTTGCCGGTCCACTTGGGCCACCAGAAGTAGAAGCCACTGAACATGGCGAACACGACAGTACCGAACACGACGTAGTGGAAGTGCGCCACCACGAAGTAGGTGTCGGAAACGTGGAAGTCGAGAGGCGGCGAGGCCAGGATGACACCGGTCAGACCACCGAAGGTGAACGTGATCAGGAATCCGATAGCCCAGAGCATGGGGGTCTCGAAGGTCAGCGACCCGCGCCACATGGTGCCGATCCAGTTGAAGATCTTCACCCCGGTGGGCACGGCGATCAACATGGTCATCAGGGAGAAGAACGGCAGAAGCACCGAACCGGTGACGTACATGTGGTGGGCCCAGACCGACACCGACAGCGCCGCAATAGCGATGGTGGCGTAAATCAAGGTCTTGTACCCAAACATGGGCTTGCGGCTGAAGACCGGGAAAACCTCGGAGACGATGCCGAAGAACGGCAGCGCGATGATGTACACCTCAGGATGTCCGAAGAACCAGAACAGGTGCTGCCAGAGGATCGCACCACCGTTTTCGGGATCGTAGATGTGCGATCCGTAAATACGGTCAGACGCGGCGGCGAGCATGGCGGCGGCCAGGACCGGGAACACCATCAGCGCGAGTAGCGCGGTGACCAGGGTGTTCCAGGTGAACACGGGCATACGCCACATGGTCATACCCGGGGCACGCATGGTGATGATTGTGGTGATGAAGTTCACGGAGCCGAGGATGGTACCGAAGCCCGACAGGCCCAGGCCCACCATCCACAGGTTGCCACCGACCCCCGGCGAGAACGTTGTGCTGGCCAGAGGTTGATAGGCGAACCAGCCGAAGGATGCCGCACCCTGCGGGGTGAGGAACCCGGCGACGGCGATGAGGCTACCGAAGTTGAAGAACCAGAACGCGAGGGCGTTCAGACGCGGGAACGCCACGTCGGGGGCACCGATCTGAAGCGGCACGAGGAAGTTGGCGAACCCGAAGAACAGCGGCGTCGCGAACATGAGCAGCATGATCGTGCCGTGCATGGTGAACAGCTGGTTGTACTGCTCCTTGGTCTGAACGATTTCCAGGCCCGGAGCGAACAGCTGCGCACGAATAATCAGCGCCATAACGCCGCCGACACAGAAGTAGATGAACGACGTGATCAGGTACATATACCCGATGACCTTGTGGTCGGTCGAGGTGATCCACCGAACGAGGGTGTTGCCCTTGTTCTCGGCGGAGGAGGAGACCGGCGGTGTGGAACGGTTGTCCACTGATGCGATGGTCGTGCTCATGGCTTAGTTGTCCTCCTGAGCTGTCGGGGCACCAGTGCCCGGCAAGTTGGAATTAGGGTCGTACTCACTGCCGAGCTGCCCCGTATTGCCGGCGGCGCGAAGGGAGGAGATGTACGTGTCGTAGTCGGCCTGAGAGACGACCTCGACGTTGAAGAGCATCAAGGAGTGGTATTCGCCACAAAGCTCAGCACACTTGCCGGCATAGGTCCCGATTCGCTCGGGAGTGACCGACATGTAGTTGGTCTTGCCGGGGATCATGTCCTTCTTGTACAGAAAGTCGATGACCCAGAAAGAGTGGATGACGTCGCGTGCTTCGAGGGCGATCTCGATTTTCTGATCGACCGGGAGAACCAGCAAGGGCAGTTCGGACTGCAGGATTGCCCCGGTCTCGCCGTCTGGGTCGAGCTGACCCTGAATGCCGGCGGAGTACACGTCTTCGTCCACGTAGTTGAAGTCCCAGGCCCATTGCTTGGCCTGCACTTCAATCTGCACGTCGGGAGTCTCATAGCGCGCCTCGATGGCCGCCTGGTCCCGCGCGGTGAAGGCGAAGAAGCCGATCACGAGGATCAACGGCACGACCGTGTAGAAGATCTCGATCGGCATGTTGTAGCGGAGCTGCGGAGGCAGACCCGTCTGACCCTTGCGGCGTCGGTAGACGACGACGGTCCAGATGGTCAGACCCCAAGTGATGAGGCCGACGATGAGCAGAACAATCCACGACGTGGTCCACAAACCAGAAATTCGTTCGGTCTGATTGGTGACTGCCGGCTGCCCCTCCTCAAATCCGGGCAAATAGCCGTTCAGCTGGGCCGCGGAGCACCCGGCGAGAACAATTGATAACGTCGCTGCGATCGGAATTGCAGCCCATCGGAGACGGTGATTCATGCGCACCGGGGACCTTTCGGAAGACTCGAGGGCACTTAACAGGAAGTGCGGTTACAAACCCTAAGCTTACTCCGAGTGACGAGTGCTCATGTGCGCTCTGGCATCTGATCAGCGAAGTTTCTCCGCAAGAGCCCACGGATTGCGGGCGTGGGGGCGTTGCGCGGTTTCCTGAATTACTCAAAAAAAAGTCTGGCAGGGCGTCCAAGGGACGCCCTGCCAGACAAAAACCAGCGAAGACTCACCGGCAGGCGATACGGCGCTGCCGGGCACTCTCCACGGACGTGCCGAAAATCAGCTGAAGGAGTCGCCGCACGCGCAGCTGCTGCCGGCGTTGGGGTTGTCGATGGTGAAGCCCTGCTTCTGGATGGTGTCTTCGAAGTTGATCGTGGCACCTTCCAGGTAGGGAACGCTCATCTTGTCCACGACGACCTCGACGCCGTCGAAGTCCACCAGCGCATCGCCGTCCAGAACCCGCTCGTCAAAGTACAGCTGGTAGATCAGTCCCGAGCAGCCGCCGGGCTGTACGGCCACGCGCAGACGCAGGTCTTCCCGGCCTTCCTGCGCCAGCAGGTTACGGACCTTCTGCGCGGCTTCATCGGTGAGGCCCACCCCGTGAGCCGGAGCGGCACCCTCAACGGTGGTTTCAGGTGCGGTGGTTTCGGTGGTGGTGGTGCTGTTGGTCATGATGTCAGTCATGGGTCTCCTCGGTGCTCGCACTTGTGTAGACCTGCGATAACGCCAGATCTGGTCGACTCGTCTAATTCTACCGTCCTCAACCGGGAACGGAGTCGGAACATTCCCGGATTCAGTGTTGGGTGCGCGCGTTCAGGCGGCCCAATAGCAGCGCCTCGCTGAGCACGGCACGTTTGAACACGCCGAGGTGCAGGGATTCGTTGGGGCTGTGTGCTCGAGAATCGGGGTCTTCCACGCCGGTCACCAAAATCTGGGCCTCCGGAAAAGTCTTCACGAGGTCCGCGATGAAGGGGATCGACCCGCCCACGCCGATGTCGACGGGAGGAACTCCCCACGCCTCCGTCATGGCCGCGCGTGCTTCGGTGACGGCCCAGCCGCTGGTGTCCACAAGGAAAGGCTCCCCCGTGTCGATGTCGTCAATGCTGATCTCGGCACCGAACGGGGCCCGGGCACGCAGGTGGGCGTCGAGCGCCTGCGCGGCGGCCTCGGCGGACTGTCCGGGCGCGATACGTGCGCTGATGCGCACCGTGACGGACGGAGACAGCGTGTTGGAGGCGTTGGCCACGGTGGGAGCGTCGATCCCGGTGACGGTGATCGCCGGCTGCGACCAGATCCGGCTGAGAATCGGCCCCCGTCCGATCGGGGACACCCCCGGGAGCAAGCCGGTCTCACGTCTCAGCTGCTCCTCGGAATACTCCGGAGCGTCGGCCTCGTGGCTGGTGAGCCCGGCTACCGCAACGGAACCGTCCTCATCGTGCAGCGTGGCGAGCAAGCGCACCAGCGCGAGCATCGCGTCGGGCACGGCACCCCCGAACATGCCGGAGTGCGACGCATGTGCCAGGGTGCGCACGGTGAGGCGGAAGGTCACGTTGCCGCGCAGCCCAATGGTGATCGCTGGCGTGTCGATGTCCCAGTTGTTTGAGTCCGCCACGACGATCACGTCGCCGCGCAGGGCATCGCTGTTGCTGTTCAGGAACGGCACGAACGAGCGGCTGCCGAATTCCTCTTCGCCCTCGATAAACAGGGTGATGCCGAGGTCGAAATCCCGACCGACGGCCGCGACCAGCGCCCGAACAGAGCCGATGTGGGCCATGACGCCGGCTTTGTCGTCGGCGGCGCCTCGGCCATACAGCCGGTCGCCGCGGACGGTGGGTTCAAAAGGCGGCGAGTCCCAGTCGGCGTCCTGCCCGGGCGGTTGCACGTCGTGGTGGGCGTACAGCACGACGGTGGGGCGACCATTCCGAGCTGCGCGCACGGCAAGAACGGCGGGCTGCCCGAATTCCTCCCCACCCGGGATCAGGGCCTGCGACACGGTCACGGTCTCGAACACGTCCAGCTCGCGCACCAGTGCGGCCACGGCTTCAGCGCTGTGCGCAACGGGTGCCCGATCGAACGCCGCCCAGGAAACCGAGGGAATACGCACAAGGTCGCACAGGTCCGCGATCGTGCTCGGCAACCCCTGCAAAACCTCGCGTCGCAACGCCTCACCGACGGGGTCAAGCGTGGGCTTTTCCCCGGTCGTGCCTCGCAAATCGGAATTAGTGTCTGGAGTATCCGTCATACGGGTAATCTTAAGGCACCCAATTGCAAGGATTTGATGTGGCTAAACAACCTTTGAACTCCGACGGCAAGCCGTCGATCGAAACCACGGAAGAGACGGCGGCCCGGCTCGCCGGGCTCCCTGTCGGTAAGGGTCAGGCGACCCCCACCCGCAAGCAGCAGGAGGCCGCACGTCAGCGTCCGCTGGTTCCCAACGACCGAAAGCTTGCCGCCAAGCAGGCGCGAGCAAAGTCGCTCGTGGCCCGTGACCGGGCTCGAATCGGCATGGCCGCTGGTGACGACAAGTACCTCCCCCAACGCGAACGCGGCCCGCAGAAACGGTACGCCCGGGACTACATCGACGCCCGATTCAACGTGGGCGAATTCATGATCCCGGTGATGTTCCTCGTGATCCTGCTGACGTTCTTCCCGGATCCGTCCGTGCAGACGTACGGCATCCTCGCCCTGTGGGGATTCTTCATCATCGCGATTTTGGACTGCATCGTGTTGGGTTTCGTTCTCACGCGCAAGGTGGAGGCCAAGTTCGGATCGGACAAAGCCGAACGCATCCGTTGGTATGCGGCGATGCGCGCACTGCAGTTGCGTCCGATGCGGCTTCCGAAGCCTCAGGTCAAGCGCGGCCAGTACCCGAGCTGACACGCATTTAGCGTGCGAAAGCGCCCGCCCGGATCAGCGGCACACGCAGTTCCTCATCCGTGAGAGAACCGTGCTGCCCGATCATGGAGCGGGCGCTTTGGTTTTTCTCACGCGAGTCGTAGTAGGCCACCAGGCGTCGCGCAGCGACGATGACGTCCCCGATGCGCGGGAGTACTTCGGGGGTGACTCGACCGAAAAGTCCGGCCGCGACGGCTTCGTCGCGGGTGAAGACCCAGGCCCGCTCCCCCTCGACGGCCCGCCAGGCCTCGGCCAATGAGTCCGCAGTCACCGCGGCCTGACCGGGCTCCAGGTAGAGC
>JBBQYN010000033.1:0-13395 GCA_038208655.1 Actinomycetales bacterium | reverse complement strand
GGCGAAGTCGCGGGCCAGGTCCTGCGCAGCCGCTTTGGCGCCGCAATCGGTCAGCTGGGCGCGGGCGAGGTCGGCTTCAGCTTCGCTCAGGTCAGTCTTTCCCAGCAGCGGCGCGATGATCGACCACGCCGGGGTGGTGCGGGCGTGCGCGATCAACGCGGTCTGTTTGCCCTCACGCAGGTCGGCTCTGGCGCTCTTGCCCGTCGAGCGAGGGTCGCCGAACACCCCGAGCACGTCGTCGGTCAGTTGAAAGGCCACGCCGACCAGCCGGCCGAAATGACCGAGAGCCTCAATGGCGGGTTCGCTGGCTCCGGCAAGAACGGCACCGGCCTGCAGCGGCGCCTCGAAGGAGTACACCGCGGTCTTGTGCTCCAGTGTGGCAATGACCGTCTCGATACTCAGCGGCTCGCGTGCGCTCGCGTTGGTGACGTCGGCCAATTCTCCGGCGGCCGAGACGAACACGGCGTGACCGAGCAGGTCGAGCAGGCGGGCCCGCACGTCTCGTGGAACCGGCAGCAGGGCGAGGGCACGGTGTGCCTCGCTCAGCGCGAGGTCGCCGGCGAGAATCGCGGCGGCGGCCGCCCAGACCCCGGCCTGGTCTTCGGCGGCCCCGTGAGCCAGCGCCCGGTCGTTGAAGGTGCCGGCGATGTTGGCCACGCCGCGACGGGCAAGGTCGCGGTCGATCACGTCGTCGTGAATGAGAAAGGCCGTGTGGAGCAGCTCGAAGCTCACCGCGACCGGGGTCGCGACGGCGTCGTCGTCTCCGCCGAAGCCCTGGTAAGCCGCCAGGACCAGAGCGGGGCGCACGCGTTTGCCACCCTGGCTGGCCACCTCCAGTGAATCCCACAGGGCGGTGTAGTGATCGCCGTAGTGCGCTGCTCGAGCGCGCGCGGCCACGAAGAAATCGGTCAGTGCCGTCTCCACGCCCGCCGGTGCCAGCTCAAGCACGAAACGCCTCAAAGTCGACACTGGCACGCAGCTCGGCAATCTGCAGTGCCATCCAGGGGCTGAACGCCCACGGCGCGTCCACAATCGACCGGGCCAGTGCGGCGGGGTCGGCCCAGAAATATTCGCAGACCTCGTCGGGGTTAGGCACCGGGTCGGCGGTGGCGACGGCGATGTAGACCGGGCAGATCTCGTTTTCCACGACACCGCTACTGTCGGTGGCCCGGTACCGAAAATCGGGCAGCACGATGTTGATTCCCGAAAGGGGGAGTCCCAGTTCGTGCGCGGCGCGGCGTGTGACAGCGTCGGTGCGATCTTCCCCGGGCAGCGGATGCCCGCAGAACGAATTCGTCCACACTCCCGGCCAGGCGCGCTTCGACAGTGCCCGCCTGGTCACCAACACGGCACCCTGCTCGTTGAATACGTAGCAGGAAAAAGCCAGATGAAGCGCGGTATCGGTGTCGTGCACGGTGCTTTTGGGCGCCGTGCCGATGGCCTGACCGGCGTCGTTCACCAGAATCACCAGCTCCTGCTCAGGCGGTGCAGTGATCACCTCGAGTGTGTCAGCAGTGTGCACAGCCGTCCTCCTTGTTCGTGCCAGCTAAGCTATCGTAAAAAATATCCCTAACTTAGTTAGCAACTATCGAGGCTAACACGATAGATTGCGCGAAACCGTCCGGAGTTCCGCGCACGCAATTTAGCGTACCGGGCGTTTTCGCACACGGAAAGGAGCATGCTGGAACAATGACGTCGCCCGCAGCCACCCGCCCGAGCGGCGACGCCTGGGTCTTCGCGCCCGATGGCCGCCGTTACTGGGGTCTGTTCGGTGCAGCTGGACTGCTCGTGCATCACCCCGACCGCGGCGTTCTGCTGCAACACCGGGCCCTGTGGAGTCACTTTGGTGACACCTGGGGCCTGCCCGGCGGGGCCCGCCACGAAGACGAGACCGCCATCGACGCGGCCCTGCGCGAGGCGAAAGAGGAGGCCGGTGTGCCGGGCAATCTGCTGCGGCTGCAGTTCACCTCGGTGGTCGACCTCGGTTTCTGGTCGTACACGACCGTGGTCATGCGGGCCGAGCACAGCTTCGAGCCGGTGATCAGCGACCAGGAAAGCATCGCCCTGCGCTGGATCGACCCGGCCGAGGTGGCCGACTATGCCCTGCACCCCGGATTCGCGGCGAGCTGGCCGGGCCTGCTGCCCCGCCTCGGCGAGGCCGCCTGACCCGCCGGTCACACGCATCCGCCCAGAACCCGCCAGTTCAGAACGAATCAGGGCCGAACGAATCAGGGCCGAACGAGTCAGAGCCGAACGAGGCGATTCAGATTGGTTCCACGACCACCTCGGCGGGTGACTTGTCGTCGCGCCAGCCCCGCCACGACGGATGCCGCAACCGCCCCGACGCGGTCCACTCGGCAAACTCCACCTCGGCCACCAGCCGGGGCTGCACCCAGTGTGCGCCTGTCGCGTCCACATCGGGGATGTCGCTGAAGGGATTACCGGCCGGCCCCAGCTCGTCGAGCCGGGAGCGGATGCTCACCAGGTCACGATCCCGAAAGCCGGTGCCGACCCGCCCGACAAAACGCAACCCCTGCGCGTCGGGCACACCGAGCAGCAGCGCGCCGAGTTCGGCCCGGTGCCCACGCCCGGGCCGCCAGCCGCCCACGACGACCTCCTGACTGCGGGTGTGCCGCAGTTTCACCCAGGCCGGCGAGCGCTGCCCGGGCAAATACGTCGATGTCACGTCCTTGGCCACGATTCCCTCCAGCCCCAGCTCCCGGCTGGTGCGCATCGCGGCCTCGAAATCGCCCACAAAACCCGGCGGCACCTGAACGGATGCCGTGTCGCGCCCCCCGAACGGCCCCTCGCCGGCGAACAGGAAATCGAGTACACGGCGACGGTCGGTGTAGGTCTGCCCCAGCAGCGACTGCCCGGCGCAGCGCAGCACATCGAAGAGCAGAAAGTGCACCGGCGTTCGCCCGGCCTCGGCGGCCACCGCTGCGGCGGTGGCGCGCGGCAGGCGGCGTTGCAGCAAACCGAAATCGGGTCGCCCGTCTCGGTTGAACGCCACGATCTCACCGTCGATGATGGTGTCCGCGGGCAGTTCGCCGGCCGGGCCGTGCAGGGCCGCCACGAGCTCGGGGAAGACCGCCGTGATCTCCCGGCCGGTCCGGCTGAACAGTCGCACCGGAGGTTGGGTGCCGGTCGGAGCCCGCACGGCGAGGGCACGCATGCCGTCCCACTTCATCTCATAGGCCCACCGGGCCTGCTGGTCGGGCTCGGTGCCGTTCTCGGGCCCGATGCCGACCTCGGGCCCGATACCCCGGCGCGGGGCACTGGCCAGCATCGGTGACGGCAGCGCATCACTCGAGGCGCACGGCGACGCTTCCCCGTGCGGCGGCACCGACACGACCGGTTGCATCAGGTGCAGCAGCCATTGCTCGGCTGCTCCGCCCGCATCCGGTGGTCGCGTGCGAATCAGCGCGAACCGGCGCGAACCGCCCAGACCACCGCCGGGCTGCCCGGCCAGCGTCACGATCACCTCGTCACCACGCCATTTCTCCACGGTGTAGTCGCCTCGGTCCCAGATCTGCATCGTGCCGGCCCCGTATTCACCCGCGGGAATGCGTCCTTCGAACCGGGCGTAGTCGAGCGGGTGGTCCTCTGTGTGCACGGCCAGGCGGTTATGGCCGCCATCGGTCGCGACCCCGCGCGGCAACGCCCAGCACACCAGCACCCCGTCATGTTCCAGCCGCAGGTCCCAGTGCAACCGCCGCGCGTGGTGCTCATGAATCACGAAACTCGCGGCAGCGGATGCCGCCGTGTCGACACCCCACCGCACGATCTCACGCGGCCGGGCACCATCGGGTTCCGGCGTGTTCTCGGCCCGACGCTTGGACCGGTAGGGCGCCAAACGTTCCTCGGGCGTCGGTCCGGGCTCGGAGCTCAACGGCGTCGGAGCCGCCGGTTCAGGAGCGGGCAACGGCGTCGCCGGCAACCCCGTCGCCAGCAGGTCGCCCTGGCGTTCCAGCCGTTCCAGCACCTCCCGGTAGTCGAGCTGTCGAAGGTCGGGGGAGTCCAGCTCGGCCCACGTGCGCGGCGCCGCCACGAACGGCCGCAGCCGACCCCGCAGCGAATACGGCGCGATGGTGGTTTTGGCGGCGTTGTTCTGACTCCAGTCCACGAAAACCTTGCCGGTGCGCAGCGCACGGCTCATGCTGCTGACCACCAGCGTGCGATGATCGGCCTCCAGCGACCGTGCCAGCTCATGGGCGACCCGGCTGACGTCGTGCGAGCTGCCGGCGCCCTGCAGCGCCGCGTAGAGGTGGATGCCGGCCCCGCCGCTGGTCACCGCCACCGGGTTCAGGCCCATGCCCTGCAGAATGGTGCGGGCCAGCCGGGCCACCTCGGCGCACTCGGGCAACCCCACGCCCTCGCCCGGGTCCAGGTCGAGCACCAGCCGGTCGGGATCTGCCGGTGCGCCCGCCGCGGTCCAGCGCCACTGCGGCACGTGAAATTCAAGAGCACCGTGTTGGGCGAACCAGATCAGAGCCGCCGGATGTTCCAGCACCGGATACTCCGTGACATGGTCCTGATGCGCGATGGCGTGGTGCGTGATCCAGTCGGGAACGCCGGGCTCCCGGTTCTTCTGAAAGAACATCCGGCCGGGTTCCACAGCGGTGCCCACCCCGTGCACCCAGCGTTTACGCGTCACCGGTCGATCCCGGGCGTACCGCAGCAGCAATGGAGCCACGGACGCGTAGTACCTCAGCACGTCGGCCCGGGTGGTACCCGTCGCCGGGTAGAGCACCTTGTCGAGATGGGTCACCGTGACACGCCGCCCACCGACCGTCACCACCTGCCGGTCGGCGGCACCTCTCGGCCCGTTCTGCGTCATCACCCCAGCATGCTCCTCACCGCAATCTGCGGCTAGCCCTCGCGGCGGCTCGGGTGTCTACTGGGTGCATGAGATCGATCTGGAAAGGTGCGATCACCTTCGGGCTAGTGAACGTACCCGTCAAGGTCTACAGCGCCACCGAAGACCACGACGTGGCCCTGCACCAGGTTCACGACAGTGACGGCGGCCGCATCCGCTACCAACGCCGCTGTGAGGTGTGCGGACGCGTTGTGGATTACGCGCACATCACCCGGGCCTTCGACGACGGCGAGAAGACGGTGATTCTCACCGACGCCGACCTGAAATCGTTGCCCGAGGAACGCAGCCGCGAAATCGACGTGGTCGAGTTTGTGCCGTCAGAGCAGCTGGACCCGATCATGTTCGAACGCAGCTATTTTCTGGAACCGGACGGCACGTCCGCGAAGGCCTACGTGCTGCTGCGGTGCACCCTCGAAGCGACCGAACGCACCGCCATCGTGCACTTCGCGCTGCGCCAGAAGAGCCGTCTCGGCGCGCTGCGGGTGCGCGGTGACGTGCTGGTGCTGCAGGCGCTGCTCTGGAATGACGAGGTGCGTGCGGCCGAGTTTCCCTCGCTGGCCGAACGGGTGCGGGTGTCCGACCGGGAACTGGAACTCTCGGCGGCGCTGGTGGATTCCTTCGCAAGCGATTTCACGCCACAGGATTTCGTGGACGACTATCAGAACCAGCTGCGCGAGCTGATCGACGCCAAACTGCGGGCGGGAGATTCCGTGGACACCGACGACACCTTCGGTCGCTCCGCCGAGGACGCCGGCGCAGAGGGTGTCGGCGGCGGTGAGGTGCTGGATCTTATGGAGGCACTGCGCCGCAGCGTGGAACACAGCCGCAGCCTGGAACACAGCCGCAGCCTCGAACACAGCCGCGACGGGGACGGGCGCACGGCCGGGCACGCCGCGAAACGCCGCGGCTAGACTGCACGGGTGACAGCAGACGCGGCAGGCCAGATCAGCTCACGGGTGTGGACCGTGCCCAATGTGCTGAGCTTTCTACGGCTGCTGCTGGTGCCGGTTTTCCTCTTCCTCGTCGTCGACGGGCAAGACGTGGCGGCGCTCGTCGTGCTCGTCATCGCCAGTGCGAGCGATTTCCTAGACGGCGTGATCGCACGCCGGTTCAACCAGATCACCCGGCTCGGCCAGTTGCTCGACCCGGCCGCCGACCGGCTGTACATGTTTTCGGCGCTCGTGGGCCTCGCGTGGCGCGATCTGGTGCCGTGGTGGATTGTGGCCCTTGTGGTCGGCCGTGACGTGTTCCTGCTGCTGCTCGGGGTATTGCTGGCCAATCACGGCTACGGCCCGCTGCCGGTGCACCAACTCGGAAAACTGGCCACGTTCTGCCTGTTCTACGCCCTGCCGGTGATCCTGCTCGGCCAGGCCTTCCCGTCCCTCGAATGGTGGTCACAGCCGGTCGGCTGGGCCTTCGCGATCTGGGGCGTGTTCCTGTACTGGTGGGCCGGTTTCGTCTACCTCGGTGAAACCCTGCGCGTTGTGGGTAAAGCCCGGGTCACGAGGCCCGTTCAATCAGATACGCTGGAACACTAGGAGGTGCACGGTGGTCGATTCCGACAGCACAAACAAGTCCGAGAACCCGAACGAAGCCCGGGACTCGGCATCCGCGGAGTCCGGCATGACCGCGTCCGAGGACACGGCCCTTCATGATGCCAATCCCGTGACCTCGTCAACGATGACGTTCGGTCACGAATTCGCCCTGCAGATGGCCTCACTCGACGGCGATGTCTCGGTCGAGGAACAGGCTGCCATTGCCGCGCTGCCGTCCGGATCGGCGCTGCTCGTCGTGCGGCGCGGACCCAACACAGGCGCCCGGTTCCTGCTGGACGCCGACCTCACGAGCGTCGGTCGGCACCCCAACGCAGACATCTTTCTCGATGATGTGACAGTGTCACGCCGGCACGCCGAGTTTCTGCGCAGCAACACCGGTTTCCAGGTCAAGGACCTCGGTTCCCTCAACGGCACCTACTTCGACGGGGAACGCATCGACACGGCGGTCCTCACCGACGGGTCCGAGGTTCAGGTCGGCAAATTCCGCCTGACCTTCTACGCCTCCCGGTTGGACCTCGCGCGCGCCGCCACTGCGGGCGACTAGTGGCAGCATCCAGCGCCCGGGCCTCGGCCTCGGGCGCCGCGCCGCTGTTGAGTATCGGCCAGGTGTTGGCGCGACTGACTCCGCAGTTTCCCGACCTGACGCCGTCTAAACTGCGTTTTCTTGAAGAGCAGGGCCTGGTGTCGCCGGCGCGCACCGACTCGGGGTACCGCAAGTTCTGCACCGCCGACCTGGAGCGGCTGCGGCTGATCCTGTCGATGCAGCGCGACCATTACCTGCCCCTCAAAGTGATCCGGGCCTACCTTGACGACCTTGACGCCGGGCGGAATCCGACCATGCCGGGCGGCGCCACCCCCGGCCTGTCGATGCTCTCCACCGTGCGGCGGCTCACCCGCGAGGAGCTTCTGCGCGAAGCCGGCGCCTCACCGGCGCTGCTGCACGACGCGGTGTCCTCGTCGATCATCGTGCCGGCAGAGCACTATGGCGACAACGTGCTGCAGGTTCTGCGAGCGCTGGTCGAACTGCAGAAGACCGGCATCGAACCGCGCCACCTTCGTGGTTTTCGCGGCGCGGCAGAACGCGAACTGGGCCTGATCGAAAGCGCGCTGGTGCCTCAGGCCCGGCGCAAAGACGCCTCCAGCCGGGCGCAGGCATCCGAAATGGCCGTGGAAATCGCCGGTCAGCTCGAAGTCGTGCGCAGCAGCCTGATTCGCTCCGCCCTCGTGCGCCTGACCAAGTAAGTCACCCCACCAGGCTCCACGGCGAGCATTCTCGTCTGTCGTCACGGCGCGCTTTCGGCAGGACAGTCGTAAACTGGCACAGCCCGGCGCCCTCCCGAGTCGACACGCACAATCTCCTGGTCGAATGTACCGGCGCCTGACCGCCCGCTCGGTAGCGTAGACGAGCACCCCATCGAACCAGACAGAATCCCGAGAGGCAACGGATGACCGAGCTCAATCCCCGGGACGACAGCGCCCGATACGGGATGGACGTTCTTTTCACCGACGGCCTGACCGAGTTCGACGCCGACACCGGGTATCGAGGTGCCGTCGCGGCCCGCGCCGCCGGCATCAGCTACCGTCAGCTGGACTACTGGGCGCGCACCGCACTGGTGGAACCCACCGTGCGCGGCGCCGCCGGCTCCGGCTCGCAACGGCTCTACGGTTTCCGTGACATTTTGGTGCTCAAACTGGTGAAGCGCCTGCTCGATACCGGTATCTCGCTGCAACAGATTCGCACCGCCGTCAATCAGTTGCGGGAATCCGGCGTCAGCGACCTCGCGCAGACCACCCTGATGAGTGACGGCGCCAGCGTCTACCTGTGCACGAGCAACGACGAGGTCATCGACCTGGTCAGCCGCGGCCAGGGTGTCTTCGGCATCGCCGTGGGCAAGGTGCTGCGGGAGGTGGAGACCAGCCTCATCGAGCTGGACACCCTCGGCTCCGACGGCAACGACGAACTCGCCCAGCGTCGCAGCGCCCGCAAGATCTCCTAGAACGACCAGATCTCCCTGAGATCTCCCTGGAGACGCGTGCCCCGCGCGGGCCGGAACCGGCTACAGCGCGACTACAGCGCGGCGGCGGGAACGGGCGCCTCGACGGGTTCGCCGATGCGCCCGGTGCGCAGAATACGGTCCAGCAGCTGGTCGAAGTACTGCGCCATTTCCTGGGCGCTTTCCCCCGGCCAGACGTGCAGCGGCTTCGCGGCGCCCTGCGCCTGCTGCAGTGAGGTGCGCTCGGGCAGTTGCGGGCTGAGTACGAGCGGGCCGAACATGTCGCGCAGTTCCTTGATGCGGAACTGGTGCTCCAGTGACGCGACCCGGGCGCGGTTCACGATGATGCCGAGCGGCTGCAGCCGCGGGCTGAGTCCACGACGGATCTCTTCGATGGCGCGCAGGGCTCGGTCGGCGGCCGCGACGGAGAACAGGCCGGGTTCGGTGACGACGGCCACGCGGTCGCTGGCAGCCCACGCGGTGCGGGTGAGGGCGTTCAGCGAGGGGGCACAGTCGATCAGCACGAGATCGTAATCTTTTTCCACCATGGACAGGGCTTCTTCGAGTTTCCAGATATCACGGATGCTGGGGTGCGGGCCATCGAAGTTGATGGCAGACGGGCTGCCGATCATCACGTCGATGGTGCCTTGACCGGCGCGGGTCCAGCCGCTGGGCGCGATGGCGGCCCGAACGGTCTTCTCCTTCGGCGAGGCCAGCACATCGGCCACATTGAGGTGACCGGCGAGCTGGATATCCATCCCGGTCGAAACATCGGATTGGGGATCAAGGTCGACCACGAGGGTTCGAACACCCCGAGCGAAGGCAGCCGAAGCCAGACCAAGGGTCACCGTGGTCTTTCCTACGCCTCCCTTGAGGGAGCTAACGCTGAGTACGTGCACAAGTAGATACGTTACCTTCACTAGTCTTGGAGAACCTAACCGTTAGCTGTGTGCAACCGCACCGTCGAAAGGTCTGAATGTTCTCGAAAATTCTTGTTGCCAACCGTGGAGAGATCGCGATTCGCGCCTTTCGCGCGGCCTTTGAGCTGGGTGCCAAGACGGTTGCAGTGTTTCCGATCGAGGATCGTAACTCCCTGCACCGTCTGAAAGCCGACGAAGCCTACGAAATCGGCGAAGCCGGTCACCCGGTGCGTGCCTACCTCAACGTGAGTGAAATCATCCGTGTGGCCAAGGAATGTGGCGCTGACGCCATCTACCCCGGCTACGGATTCCTCTCCGAGAACCCCGAGCTCGCCGAGGCCTGCGCCGCCGCCGGCATCACCTTCATCGGGCCGGGCGCCGACGTGCTCGAAATGGCCGGGAACAAGGTCACCGCCAAGGAGCACGCCATCGCGGCCGGTGTTCCGGTGCTCAAATCCACACCGCCCTCGCAGGACGTGGACCTGCTGATCAGCCAGGCCGAAGAGATCGGCTTCCCGATCTTCGCCAAGGCCGTCGCCGGCGGTGGCGGACGCGGCATGCGCCGTGTGGCCAGCATGGGCGAACTGCGCGGATCCCTCGAGGAGGCCATGCGCGAAGCGCAGAGCGCCTTCGGTGACCCGACCATGTTCCTCGAGGCCGCGGTGCTGCGGCCCCGTCACATTGAAGTGCAGATCCTGGCGGATGCGACCGGTGAGACGGTGCACCTGTTCGAACGCGACTGCTCTGTGCAGCGTCGCCACCAGAAGGTCATCGAGATCGCCCCGGCCCCGAACCTGCCCGAAGAGATCCGGGTGAAGCTGCACGCGGATGCCATCAAGTTCGCCCGGTCCATCGGCTACGTGAATGCCGGCACCGTGGAGTTCCTGCTCGACACCGTCGGGGAACGCGCCGGCCAGCACGTGTTCATCGAGATGAACCCGCGCATTCAGGTGGAGCACACCGTGACCGAAGAGGTCACCGACGTCGACCTCGTGCAGTCGCAGATTCGCATCGCCGCGGGGGAGACCCTCGCCGACCTGGCGCTCAGCCAGGACCAGATCAAACTGCGCGGTTTCGCCCTGCAGTGCCGCATCACCACCGAAGACCCGTCCGCAGGTTTTCGCCCCGACACCGGCAAAATCACCACGTACCGCTCACCCGGCGGTGCCGGCATCCGCCTCGACGGTGGAACCATCAACCCGGGCACCCAGATCAGCCCGCACTTCGACTCGATGCTCGCCAAGCTCACCTGCCGCGGCCGTGATTATGCCGCCGCGGTCACCCGGTCGAAGCGGGCGCTGGCGGAGTTCCGCATTCGCGGCGTCTCCACCAACATCTCGTTCTTGCAGGCGGTTCTGGAAGACCCGGACTTCGCCGCCGGCGACGTGAGCACGTCGTTCATCGACGAGCGCCCGGAACTGCTGCGCACCCGCACCTCCAAGGACCGCGGCACCAAGATCCTCAACTGGCTCGCCGACGTGACCGTCAACCAGCCCAACGGCAGCCCGGTCACCACGGTGACCCCCGCCGAGAAGCTGCCGGTGCTCGACCTGTCGGTGCCGGCGCCGTCCGGCTCCCGGCAGAGCCTGCAGCAGCTGGGACCGGTGAAGTTCGCCGCCGCCCTGCGCGCCCAGACCGCCCTCGCCGTGACCGACACCACCTTCCGTGACGCCCACCAGTCGCTCCTGGCGACGCGGGTGCGCACCAAGGACCTCGTGGCCGTCGCCCCGTACGTGGCACGGCTCACACCGCAGCTCCTGTCGGTGGAGGCCTGGGGCGGTGCCACCTACGACGTGGCGTTGCGGTTCCTCGGCGAAGACCCCTGGGAGCGCCTCACCGCGCTGCGCGAGGCCCTGCCCAACATCAACATCCAGATGCTGTTGCGCGGCCGCAACACGGTGGGCTACACGCCGTACCCGACCGAGGTGACGGATGCCTTCGTGCGCGAAGCCGCCGAGAGCGGCGTGGACATCTTCCGCATCTTCGACGCCCTCAACGACGTGGCGCAGATGCGTCCCGCCATCGACGCGGTGCTCGCCACCAAGACCGCCGTCGCCGAAGTCGCCGTCTGCTACACCGGCGACCTGATGGACCCGGCCGAGACGCTCTACACGCTGGACTACTACCTGGCCCTGGCCGAGCAGATCGTCGATGCCGGCGCGCACATCCTCGCGATCAAGGACATGGCCGGACTGTTGCGCCCCGCCGCAGCCGAAAAGCTCGTCACCGCGTTCCGGGAACGCTTCGACCTGCCCGTGGTCATCCACACCCACGACACTCCGGGCGGCCAGCTGGCCACCCTGCTCGCCGCCAGCCGCGCCGGCGCCGACGCGGTCGACGTGGCCAGCGCCCCGATGGCCGGCACCACCAGCCAGCCCTCGGCATCCTCTCTCGTCGCGGCCCTGGCCCACACCGAGCGGGACACCGGCCTGTCGCTGACCAACGTCTGCGACCTCGAGCCCTACTGGGAGGCCGTACGCCAGGTCTACCGCCCGTTCGAATCCGGACTGTCCGCCCCGACCGGTCGGGTGTACAAGCACGAGATCCCCGGCGGCCAGCTGTCCAACCTCCGCACGCAGGCCGTGGCGCTGGGTCTGTCGGACCACTTCGAACTCATCGAAGACATGTACACCGCCGCCAACAAGATCCTCGGCCGGGTGCCCAAGGTCACCCCGTCGTCGAAGGTCGTCGGCGACCTGGCCCTCTACCTCGCCGCGGTGAACGCCGACCCGGTGGACTTCGAGCAGAACCCCGACAAGTACGACGTGCCCGACTCCGTGATCGGGTTCATGGCCGGCGAACTGGGCGACCTGCCCGGCGGCTGGCCCGAACCCTTCCGCAGCAAGGTGCTCGCGGGCCGTACCGTCAAGGTCGGCGTCACCGAGCTCACCGCCACGGAACGCCAGGCCCTCGACGGCGACAGCCCCACTCGCCGTGCGATGCTCAACCAGCTGCTGTTCCCGGCGCCGACCCGCCAGTACGAGCAGATCCGTGAGTTCTACGGTGACCTGTCCGTGGTCGACACCGTGGACTACCTCTACGGCCTGCAGCAGGGCAAGGAACACGCGGTCGAAATCGCACAGGGCGTGCGGCTCTACGTGGGCCTGGAAGCCATCGGCGAAGCGGATGCCAAGGGCATGCGTACCGTGATGACAGTGCTGAACGGTCAGTTGCGCCCCGTATTCGTGCGGGACCGCAGCATCGCCGTGGACACCCGCACCGCCGAGAAGGCCGACGCCAACCAGCCCGGCCAGATTGCGGCGCCGTTCTCCGGCGTCGTCACCCTGCAGGTCGAGGAGGGCGCCCACGTCGAAGCCGGCCAGAGCGTGGCATCCATTGAAGCCATGAAAATGGAGGCGGCGATCACCTCGCCGATCGCCGGCGTCGTGGAGCGCGTCGCGATACCGGTCACCCAGCAGGTGGACGCGGGCGATCTGCTCGTGGTGGTCCGTCCGCGCTAGGCTGAAGCCCGTTCAGACGACAAAGGCAGGGAACCGTGGCAGAAAAACGCATTGACGATGAGGGTGCCGTTCCGCGGCCCCAGCCTGCCTCCGCCCGGGACGCTTCTGACCGGGACGTCGACGAGTATCACAGCGAGTTACCGCCACACACGATCGACAACCTCGCCGCGGCGCTGCCGGGAGCCTTGAGCTCCCCGGCGGCGCTGCCCGAGCGGGCACCGGGGCCGCGGCGCTCCGGTGGCGGCGGCTACAGCGATCTGACCGGCACCATGCCGGGTGCCGGCGCGCTGGTTCCGTCGGTGTCGTCCGTGTCGTCGCAGGCGGCGGCGGTGCACACCGTTGAGGTGAGCACCCCCGCACCGGCGCGACGATCGCGCAGCCATGCGGAACCCGTATCGACCGCCGGCTCTCCGGAGTCCGCGTCAATGCTCACCTCCGATCGGCTGCTCGAGGTGAACCGGCGCACCCGACCGGCCCCGCGTGGCGCGTGGAACCGTTTGGTCTACGACGCCACCCTGCACCTGGTGAACCTCGGCGATTCCGCCCGGGTGCGCGCCCACCAGCGCATGGATGAACGCATCCAGG
>JBBQYN010000032.1:0-13564 GCA_038208655.1 Actinomycetales bacterium | reverse complement strand
CCGGCTTCTGCGGCCTGGGCGGCGATGTCGGCGTAGCGGTCGAGGGCCGTGGGGGTGGCGAAGAGCTCCACGACGAGTTCGGGGCGAAAGCTGAGGGCTTCGGAAACGGACTGCGGGCCTTCGAGAAGGAACAGTCCTTCTTCGATGCGCGCATCGCGCTTGGCAAGTTTTGCGACGGCACGGACGCGCGGTGAACGGGGATTATCAAGCATGCCTGCAAGCTTAATGCAGAAAAGGAGCGGGCAAGAATGCCCGCTCCCTTACCGTGTGCCGCGCGATGACCGCGAGGCGACCAAAACGTTACGCTGCTGCGACGACCTTCGGTGCCGACGTGTCGGCGGGAAGGGAAGCCTTGGCTGCCTCGACCAGAGCCGAGAAGGTCGCGGCGTCGTTGACGGCGAGGTCAGCGAGCATACGACGGTCAACCTCGATGCCGGCGAGGCCGAGGCCCTGGATCAGGCGGTTGTAGGTGAGGCCGTTGGCGCGCGATGCCGCGTTGATCCGCTGGATCCACAGGCGACGGAAGTCACCCTTGCGTGCGCGACGGTCACGGTAGCTGTAGGTAAAGGAGTGAGTGAGCTGCTCCTTGGCCTTGGTGACCAGACGTGAACGCTGTCCGCGGTAACCCTTGGCGCGTTCGAGAATTACGCGACGCTTTTTGTGGGCGTTTACAGCCCTCTTGACTCTTGCCATTTTTCTACAAAATCCTTAAGTGTGTGCGGTCTACAGCAAGTGCTGTTACAGGCCGAGAAGCTTCTTGACGGTCTTGGTGTCAGCCTTGGACAGGACCTGGTCCTGGTTCAAGCGAGACTTGCGCTGCGTGCTCTTGACCTCGAGGTTGTGACGAAGTCCGGCCTGCTGCTTCATGATCTTGCCGCTGCCGGTGACCTTGAAACGCTTCTTGGTCCCGGAGTGGGTCTTCATCTTAGGCATCGTTATCCTCCAGTTTTGCTGCCTTGTCGGCAACCTTTTCTGCCTTGTCGGCAACTTTTTCTGCCTTGTCAGCAGCCTTATGTGCGTTGATCTCGGCCTTGGCTTCTGACTTGTTCTTCAGAGGACCAATCACCATGACCATGTTTCGTCCGTCAATTGTCGGAGTCGATTCCACGGAACCGTACTCGCTGACATCTTCGGCAAATTTCTGGAGCAGACGAACGCCCTGGTCGGGACGGGACTGCTCACGACCACGGAACAAGATCATGGCTTTGACCTTGTCGCCGGACTTCAGAAAGCCTTCGGCGCGTTTGCGCTTGGTCTCGTAGTCGTGGACATCAATCTTGAGTCGAAAACGAACCTCTTTGAGGATCGTGTTCGCCTGGTTGCGCCGGGCCTCTTTGGCCTTCTGCGCAGCCTCGTACTTGAACTTGCCGTAGTCCATGATTTTGGCCACGGGCGGCTTGGCTTCGGGGGCTACCTCGACGAGGTCGAGATCCGCATCCTGAGCCAGTCGCAGGGCAACATCAATGGCCACGACCCCGACCTGCTCGCCGTTAGGGCCGACGAGACGAACTTCAGGGACGCGAATACGGTCATTTGTACGGGGATCGCTGATGCGTTTCTCCTCTTTCTATGCTTCGTGATTACAGCCGGGCAGCGGATGCCGCCGGGGACGAAGAGAGGAAAATCACGTACATCTGCGCGAAAAGTTACGTTCGTTCAGAACACACGGCACCCTGTCTGCCTTTACCCTGCTGGAAACCAGCGGAGCAACGGCGGAGTGCAAACTACCCGGTAACCTTGATGAAGCGGTCAAGCGCGGGTGGGAGATTCTCCACTTTCGTACCGAGACTTTCACCTCGGAACCGAAACACAGCCTATCAGAGGATTGCAGTGACAAACAGCACCGAGCAGGAACAGGCCGCCCAGGCCCTCGCAGACACCGCGGCAGCAGCCGCCGCCTACGATGCGGCCGAGGCCGCACAGGACTCCCGCACCTCACAAGCCACCCGGGACATAGCCGATGTCTCCGCCGTCGAGATCATCACCACGGCCGCCGTGCACCTGATGAGCGCCGCCGCCGTCAAGTGTGGCCTCGCGGATGACCCCGAGGCCCAGATCGACCTGGACGAGGCCCGCAAGCTGATCACCGGCCTCGCCGGGCTGGTCACGGCATCCGCCCCCGACATCTCCGACATGCACGCGCGCAGCCTGCGCGACGGTCTGCGGTCGCTGCAGCTCGCGTTCCGTGAGGCGTCGACCATTCCCGACCCGATCGGCAAGGGCCCCGGCGAGAAGTACACCGGCCCCGTCAACTAGGTCGCGCCGGTCGAGGGGCGGGCCGGTCGAGGAGCGGGCACGCCGGTTGTTGAGCCGGTCTAAACACGCCCGCTCCTCGGCTCCGACCCACCGACCATCCGGCTAGGTCTGGCAGCGGGGGCACCAGAAGCTGTTGCGCTGTTCCAGCGCAGAGCGGCCGATGCTGCCGCGCAGAATGCGGGTGCCGCAGCGGCGGCAGGGCTGACGGGCACGGGAATATACCCAGAGTTGCTGGCCGCGCCGGGTGTTGCCCGTGGTGGTGCGTTCGGTGCGGTCACGGTTGGCGAGCATCAGCCGCCGCGCCAGGGTCACGAGAGCGGCGACATCCGTCACCTCGTTCATGGGGCGGGTGGGCCGCAGCCCGCGCAGAAAGCACAGCTCGTTCACGTAGACGTTGCCGAGCCCGGCGAGATTGCGCTGCTCGGCCAGGGCCACCGCGACGGGGCGTTCCGGGTCGGCCATCAGCCGGGCGACGGCGTCGGCCGCCGTCACCTCGCTCCATCCGGGGTCGAGCAGGTCCGGACCGAGGTAACCCACGACATCCGCTTCGCTGCGGGTCGGTACGATCTCGAGCACGCCCAGCTCGAACCCCACGGCCACCCAGTCCGCGGTGTACAGCACGATGCGGGCCTGGAAGGCGGGGCGCTGCCAGGGTGTTCCGTGCCGGTACCGGTGCCAGCTGCCTTCCATTTTGAGGTGGGAGTGCACGGTGCTCTCCCCCGCCCGCAGCAGCAGGTGCTTGCCGCGGCTGACGACACCGTGCACGGTGTCACCGGTGAGGTCGACCGTTGCGAAGGCGGGCACGCGCACGTCGCAGCGGGTGAGCACGCTGCCCGCGAGCGCCTCGTTCAGGGCGCGCGCCTCCCGGTAGACGGTGTCACCCTCAGGCACGGTGTCGCGGCTCCCGCAGTCGCGCCCGGTCAGACACGCAGGCCCTTGGGAGTGTCGGTGAATCCGGCGGCGCGCAGGGCCTGCCCGAAGACCGTTCCGATCACGAAGACCCCGTTCACGGTTTCCACCGCGATCTTGCTCACCCGGCGGTCGCGAACCAGGGCGGCGAGGGCGGCGGCCGCGGCGATCTGCGGCGCGGCGGGCTCGATGCCGGCCGCCGGCGCGAAACCGGCGGCCCGGGCGGCACCGGCCGTGCCAGCGCCGGCTCCCGTGCCGGTGCGGAACGGGGTGGCCGGGTCGTCGCCCCAGACCAGCACCGTCTTGCCGCCGCGTTCCAGGTAGAGCACGAGGGCGCCGTCCACGAGCACCACCACCGAGCCGGCTTTGCGTCCGGGGCGGTGCGTGGTGCCCTCGGGCAGGTCCGGCCAGGGCAGCATCGCGCCGTAGGGGTTCGCGGGGTCGGTCGCGGCGAGCGTGACCGCCGTGGGGGCGGCATCCGCTCGCCGGGTTCCGTCGAAGCCCGGTGCCGCCTCGACGAGGCTGCGCAGCCGGTCGATGGTGCCGCCGGTCGCGAACTGCGCAGCGCCGAGGCCCTCCACGAAGTAGCCGCGCCGGCAGCGCCCCATCTCTTCGAACCCGGTCAGGGTGCGGTACACCAGCGCGAAACCGCCCGTGACGTTTTCGGCCATGACCGGGCCGCGGGTGACCAGGCCGTAGCGTTCCAAGAGTGTCTCACCGAGGGCGTGCGCGCGACGGGTGGGTGAGGCGTCACCCAGCGGCATGATCGACCAGCGTCCCGACACGGTGGGCGGTCCGCCACGGCTGGGCAGGGTGGGGCGGGGCATGGCCCGGCCGCCGTGCAACCGGGCGCGCGGCACCGCGCGGGTGTTCTTGTGCGCGGTGTGACCGCCGGCCAGCAGCGATCGCACCGGGCCGAACGTGTCATTGTTCACCAGGCCCGACCAGACCAGATCCCAGAGCGCGGTGACCAGTTCGGCGTCGTCCTGGCTGCCGACCGCGTCGGCGAGCTGGCGAAAGAAGTACCCGCCGCCGCCGGCCAGGGTGGCCAGCACCTCACGCTGCAGCGGTGTCGTCTCAACGGGCAGCGGCGGCGGCAGGGTCAGCTCGGCGGTTTCGGTCAGGTGCAGGCTCACCCAGCCGTCGTTGCCTGCGAGGGTGCCGGCACCGGCCCAGAGCACTTCACCGGCGTTGCTGAGTTCGTCGAGCATGCCGGGCTGGTAGTCCTTGATACGGGCGGGCAGAATCAGCGATTCCCAGGCCGAGGCGGGAATGCGCGCGCCCTCGAGCTGTTCAATGACGGATGCCACCCCGTCGACTCCGCGCAGGGTGCCGCCCACGTGCTGCCACACCGGAACGAACCGGGCCAGGGTCTGCTGGTCAACCGGTTCGACCTCGTGGCGCAGCGCGGCGAGCGAACGCCGGCGCAGCCGCCTGAGCACCTCGGCGTCGCACCATTCCGCGCCGGAGCCGACCGGGCGGAACTCCCCCGCCACGATGCGGCGGGCGTCGGCGAGGCGGCGCAGCACCACGAGCACCACTGCGGTTCCCAGGCCGAACCGGTCGGCAACCTGCTCGGTCGTGAAAGGTCCGTGGGTGCGGGCGTACCGGCTCACCAGGTCGCCGAGCGGGTCGGCGACCTCGTCGGTGAAGGCGGCCGGCACCCCGAGCGGAAGCGGCACCCCGAGGGCATCGCGCAGCCGGTTGGCGTCTTCGACGCCCACCCACCAGGCGGTTCCCGCGAAGGTGACCCGCAGGGCACGGCGGGACTCGACGAGCGCTGCAAGGTAGCCTGCGATCAGCTGCGGGTCGACGAGCGGTTCGGGCGGCGCTGGTGCATCGAGCTCCGCGTCGGACTGTGCGTCAGCGGCGTGTGCGGCCTCCGTATCAACGGCCGGTGCGTCAGCAGCGTCGGGCACGACGGCGACCGGGTGGGAGGGCTCGCCCCGCACCTTCTCGGGCCGCAGCCTGGCGCTGACCTCCGCCGTGGTGAGCGGGCCCAGGCCGCGCAGCAGGTCGGCGATGCCTTCCATGCCGCGGGCGCGCCGGTCGGGGGCAAGCCGTTGCAGTTCCTGGTCGGTCTGCATGATCACGGCGGGGTCGAGCAGCTCGCGCAGTTCCACACGGCCCAGCAGCTCGGCGAGCAGGCTGGAGTCGATAGCCAGGGCCGTCGCCCGACGTTCGGCGAGCGGGGTGTCTCCCTCGTACATGAACGCGGCCACGTAGCCGAACAGCAGGGTGCTCGCGAACGGGCTGGCGACATCCGTGCTGACATCGACGAGGCGGATCGAGCGGGCCGCGATCTGCCGGGCAAGGCCGGTGAGGGCGGGCAGGTCGTAGACGTCCTGCAGGCACTCGCGCAAGGTCTCCAGGATGATCAGGAACGTGGTGAATTCGCGGGCCACGTCGAGCAGCTGCGCGGCTTTCTGGCGTTGCTGCCAAAGCGGCGAGCGGGCGCCGGGATTGTAGCGCGGCAGGAGCAGCGCGCGGGCCGCGCACTCCCGGAACCGGGAGGCGAACAGGGCGGAGCCGCCCACCTCGTCGGTCACGATGCGCTCAAGCTCGTCGGCGTCGAAGATGAACAGTTCCCCGCCGGGCGGGTCGGTTTCGGTGTCGGGGATGCGCACCACGATGCCATCGTCGCTGGAGACGCAGGCGCCGTCGATGCCGTAGCGTTCCCGCACCCGCGCCCCCACGGCGAGGGCCCACGGCGCGTGCACCTGGGCGCCATAGGGCGAGTGCAGCACCACCCGCCAGTCGCCGAGCTCGTCGCGGAAGCGTTCCACGACCAGGGTGCGGTCGGTCGGAAGGTGCCGGGTGGCGGCCCGTTGATCGTCGAGAAAGGCGAGAAGGTTGGTGATCGCGCGCTCGTCGAGGCCGCTGCGGGCGCAGCGTTCCCGGGCCTCGGCGGGTGTCAGACCCGCGACCTCGCGCACGAACGCGCCGATCGCGGCACCGAGCTCGGCCGGCCGGCCGAGGCCGTCGCCCTTCCAGAACGGCAACCGGCCGGGCTGCCCGAACGCCGGCACCACGAGGACCCGGTCATGAGTGATCTCCTGGATGCGCCAGCTCGTGGTGCCGAGGGCGAAGACGTCACCGACCCGGGATTCGTAGACCATTTCTTCGTCGAGTTCGCCCACGCGTTTGCCGGTGGCCGCGTCGCCGCCCACCATGAACACCGCGAACAGGCCGCGGTCGGGGATGGTGCCGCCGCTGGTGACGGCCAGGCGCTGCGCCCCGGGGCGGCCGGTGAGGGTGCCGGCGTCGCGGTCCCAGACGATGCGGGGGCGCAGTTCGGCGAACTGGTCACTCGGGTAGCGGCCGGCCAGCAGGTCGAGTGTCGCCTCGTACGCGGACCGCGGCAGGGTGTGGAACGGGGCGCTGCGCCGCACCGTGTCAAACCATTCCTCCACGTCGATGGGTTCCAGCGCCACGGCGGCCACGGTCTGCTGGGCGAGAATGTCGAGGGGGTTCGCCGGCACACGCAGCGCTTCGATCTGGCCGGCGACCATACGCTCGGCGGCGACGGCGGCGTGAATGAGGTCGGCGCGGTGCTTGGGAAAGATCACCCCGCGGCTCACCTCCCCCACCTGGTGGCCGGCGCGGCCGATGCGTTGCAGGCCGCTGGCGACCGATGGCGGCGATTCCACCTGCACCACCAGGTCGACGGCGCCCATGTCGATGCCCAGTTCCAGGCTCGACGTAGCCACCACGCAGCGCAGCCTACCCGATTTGAGGTCGTCTTCGATCAGGCCGCGCTGTTCCTTGCTGACCGACCCGTGGTGGGCACGGGCCAGCAGCGGAGCGGCGCCGGCGGTTTGGCCACTGGCCCCCATCAGTTCGGCGGGTGCACGAGGGGGTGCGGAGGCGGGGACCGAAACGGATGCCGCGGCCACCAGCTCAGCGTCGGCGAGCCGTTCCGCATAGATCTCGTTGAACCGCGCGGTGAGACGTTCGGTGAGGCGGCGGGAGTTGGCGAAGACGATGCTGGAGGAATGCGCGAGCACCTCATCGACGATCGCCTCCTCCACGTGCGGCCAGATCGATCCGGACTGGGCCGCGCCGGAGCCGGCGCCGGGGCCGTCGTCGCCGTCTCCGGGGGCGACCGCGTTGGTGGATCCTTCCCGCGGCGGGGCCTGGCCGAGCCGGCTCATGTCGTCGACGGGTACCACCACCCGCAGGTCGAAGCGTTTCTGCGCGGGGGGCGCCACGATGTCGACGGTCGCAGTGCCGCCGAGAAAGCGAGCCACTTCGCTGGCGGGCCGCACCGTGGCCGAGAGGCCGATGCGCTGCGCCGGGGTTGCCAGCAGGGCGTCGAGTCGTTCCAGGCTCACGGCCAGGTGGGCGCCGCGTTTGCTGGCCGCGACCGCGTGCACCTCGTCGATGATCACGGTGTGCACCCCGCGCAGACTTTCACGTGCCGCCGAGGTGAGCAGCAAAAACAGCGACTCCGGGGTGGTGATGAGAATGTCTGGCGGGGTCTTCACCATCCGGCGACGGTCGGCGGCGGGGGTATCACCGCTGCGCACCCCCACGGTGACCTGCGGCGGTGCGGCACCGAGGCGCTCTGCGGCGCGGGTGATGCCCACGAGCGGGGCGCGCAGGTTGCGTTCCACGTCCACGCCGAGGGCCTTCAGGGGCGAGATGTACAGCACCCGGGTGCTCGGAGCATCCGTCTCGGCCGGTGCCGGGCCGGCCGCCAGCCGGTCGATGGCGAACAGGAACGCGGCCAGGGTTTTGCCCGACCCGGTCGGCGCCACGACCAGGGCGTGCCGGCCGTGCGAGATGGCGTTCCAAGCCCCGATCTGCGCCGCGGTCGGGGCGGTGAAGGCGTCGGTGAACCAGGCCCGGGTGGCCGGCGAGAAACGCTCAAACACCTCACTGTCGGCTGCGCTCAGGGCCATCGGGTCACCTAGCGGGCGCTCGTGAGTTGCACCCGGAGGGAGTCCACCCCGGTGGCGATGGTGTCGCTGGCGGACCAGCGGCTGGCCAGCCGGGCCAGGGTGGCATCGAGTTCGACCTGGGTGAGGCCGTCGACAAGTTCGAGGCGCACGATCAGTTCCGGGCCCGCGAGCCGGGACTCGGGGTCACCGGCCGACAGCTCGACGCCCAGAACGGCCAGCTCGGTCTCGATTGACACGCTGAAGGCGGCGGCCACGGGCTGACTGGCGTAACTGGGCGTCCACGGCAGGGACTGGGCGATGGCCCACAGCGCGGGGCGGCGAATCACGAACTCGTCGACGCCGGTCGGGTCGAGCACCACGAGCTCAGTGTCTTCCTGCGCCGCCGCCAGAGCGACCCGGATCGCGTCGCTCGGCACCGGGCGGGCGGTCGCGTTCCAGCGGGCCATGGCGGCGGCCGACGTGAACGCGGGCAGCACGTTGCGGCCGTCGGGGCCGGCGACGGTGATGATGGAAAGTTCCTGCGTCTTGTCGATGGTGAGGCCCTGGTCGTTCTGGCCGGCCTCCCCCAGCTGGGTCACCAACGGAATCAACAGCCGGGACCGCCGGATGGCGTCAACAACGTGTTCCTCGCCGACCTCGCGGGCACGAAACGCGGCCAGCGCGGCGGCCAAGGCAGCGGGGGCCAGTCCGTCGTCGTCAGAATCCGCCACCGGGTCGAAGCTGCGGCCGGCCCAGGCCTGACCGGCCGAATCGCCGGCCGGGCCGTGCTCCGGGCCGCTCGGGCGCCCCGTAGAACCGAGGTTACGAGCCACTACGCACCCGCAACGTCCAAAGCCTCGGCGAGGGTGAACGCGCGGGCATAGAGCGCCTTGCCCACGATGGCGCCTTCGAGGCCGCGCGGCACCAGGTCGCGCAGCGCGGCGATGTCGTCGAGGCTGGAGATGCCGCCGGAGGCGATCACGGGACGGCGGGTGCGGTCCAGAACCTGCTTGAGCAGTTCGATGTTCGGGCCCTGCAGGGTGCCGTCCTTGGTGACATCGGTGACCACGTAGCGGGCGCAGCCGGCCTGTTCGAGGCGTTCCAGCACCTGCCAGAGGTCGCCGCCGTCTTTGGTCCAGCCACGCGCCGAGAGGGTGGTGCCGCGCACGTCGAGGCCCACGGCCACGGCTTCACCGTATTGCGCGATGACGTTCGCGGCCCACTCGGGGTTTTCAAGCGCCGCGGTGCCGAGGTTGATGCGCTTCACGCCGGTGTTCAGTGCCGCCTCGAGGGACTCGTCGTCACGGATACCTCCGGAGAGTTCCACGTTGACGCCCTTCATCTGGCGAATCACCTTCTTCATCACCCCGGTGTTGGTACCGCGGCCGAAGGCCGCGTCGAGGTCCACCAGGTGAATCCACTCGGCACCCTGGCGGGCCCAGTCGGTCGCCGCGTCCACGGGGTCGCCGTAGTTGGTCTCCGTGCCGGCTTCGCCCTTGGTCAGGCGCACGGCTTTGCCGCCCGCGACATCGACCGCGGGAAGCAGGGTCAGTTTGGGGGATTTGGTGAATTCGCTCATGGTGTCCTTGTTCGGGGTGGCCGCGGGGGCCGGATCAGTGTACTGCGGGTCAGTCGCGCAGGGTACCCAGCCAGTTTTTCAACAGACGGATGCCGGCATCGCCGGATTTTTCCGGGTGGAATTGGGTGGCGACCAGGGGGCCGTTCTCGACCGCGGCCAGGAACGGGGAGCCGTGTTCGGCCCAGGTCAGCCGTGGCTGCGGGAAGGGTGGCTGCACATCGAGGGTCCACTCCTGCGCCGCGTAGGAGTGCACAAAATAGAACCGTTCCTCTTCGATGCCGCGAAAAAGCGCCGAGTTCGCGTCGGGAGTCACCGTGTTCCAGCCGATGTGGGGCAGCACGGGCGCGGTGAGCTCGGTGACGGTGCCGGGCCATTCGCCCAGCCCCTCGGTGTCGACGCCCCGTTCCACGCCGTGCTCGAAGAGCACCTGCATGCCCACGCAGATGCCCATCACGGCCCGGCCGCCGGCGAGGCGCCGGTCGATGATGTCGTCGCCGCGCACCCCTTTCAGGGCCTCCATGACGGCGCTGAAGGCACCGACACCGGGAACGAGCAGCCCGTCGGCTTCGAGCGCGAGACGGCGGTCACCGGTGAGGGTCACCTCGGCGCCGGCCAGTTCGAGGGCCTTCACGGCGGAGTGCACGTTGCCGGTGCCGTAGTCGAACACCACGACGTGGGTCACAGGGCGCCCTTGGTCGACGGGATGCCGAGCACGAGCGGATCCAGAGCCTTGGCCTGGCGGAACGCCCGGGCGAAGGCTTTGAACTCGGCTTCGGCGATGTGGTGCGGGTCGCGGCCTCCGAGCACGGTGACGTGCACCGTGAGGGCAGCATGCAGCGTGATGGCTTCGAAGACGTGCCGCACCATGGAACCGGTGAAGTGCCCGCCGATCAGGTGGAATTCAAAACCATCCGGTTCGCCGCCGTGCACCAGGTAGGGGCGCCCGGAGATGTCGACGACGGCCTGAACGAGGGCCTCATCCAGCGGCACCAGGGCATCGCCGTACCGGGAAATGCCCGATTTGTCGCCGAGTGCCTGCTTGATGGCCTGACCCAGCACGATGCCGACGTCTTCGACGGTGTGGTGCACGTCGATGTGGGTGTCACCGTGCGCCGTCACCGTGAGGTCGATCAGGGAGTGCTTGGCGAAGGCGGTGAGCAGGTGGTCGTAGAAGGGCACCGAGGTGTCGATCTGGCTCACCCCGGTGCCGTCGAGGTTCAGGGAGAGGTCGATACTCGACTCGCTCGTCTCCCGCGTCAGGTGGGCGACGCGGGGCCGGGCTGGCGTTGCAGAGGCAGTCATATCCCTAGTTTATTCGGCCTCGGGCGCGGGTATGCGCCGCACCCGGGCCAGCGCCTGCAGGAACGCCGTCGTTTCCGACTCCGTTCCGGCCGAGACGCGCAGGTGACCGGCAATTCCCACGTCCCGAATGAGCACTCCCTCGGCCAGGAGCGCTTCGAAGGTGGCGTGCGGATCGTCGACACCGCCGAAGAGCACGAAGTTGCTTCCGCTGCGGTAGGGCAGGTAACCCAGCTCGCGCAGCTCGACGACCAGCCGGTCGCGCTGAGCGCGAATATCGGCGACCATGGCGAGCATCTCGGCGGAGTGGGCGAGGGCCGCGGTCGCAGCCGCCTGGGTGAGCGCGGACAGGTGGTAGGGCAGACGCACCAGGCGCAGGGCATCCGTGACGGCCGGGTCCGCGGCGAGGTACCCGACCCGGGCGCCGGCGAAGGCGAAGGCCTTGCTCATGGTGCGGGAAACCAGCAGTCGTTCGCGGCCGGGCAGCAGGCTCAGGGCGCTGGCGGTTCCCTCGGGGGCGAATTCGGCGTAGGCCTCGTCGACGACCACGATGCCGGGCGTGGCGTCGTAGACGGCAGCGATGGTTTCCAGCGAGAGCGGGGTGCCGGTGGGGTTGTTGGGGGCGCACAGGAACACCAGATCCGGTGCGGTGTCGGTGACCCACTGCACGGCAGTTTCCGGGGACAGCTCGAAGTCGGCGTCACGCCCGCCGGCGATCCAGCCCGTTCCGGTTCCTGCCGCCAGGATCGGGTACATGGAGTAGGTCGGCACGAAGCCGAGCACGCGACGTCCCGGTCCCCCGAAGGCCTGCAGCACCTGTTGCAGCACCTCGTTGGAGCCGTTGGCGGCCCAGATGTTCTCCCGGGTCAGCCCGTGACCGAGGTAGTCGGCCAGGCGCTCCCGCAACTCGGTGAATTCCCGGTCGGGATAGCGGTTGATAGTGAGGATGGCGCGGGCAAGGTTGCCGACGATGTCCATGGCCACGGCTTCGGGGATGACGTGGGTGTTTTCGTTCACGTTCAGTGCCACCGGCACGTGCAGCTGAGGGGCCCCGTAGGGGGTCAGACCCCGCAGGTCGGAGCGGAGGGGAAGGTCGTTGAGACTGGTCACCAGTCCCATGCTACGGCCGACCCGGCCGGGGCGACGGATCGAACGGGCAATCTCGTGCGAATCGTCGGCTTAATCGGGCCTAGTAGGAATAGTCGACGGGCAGGGCGAGCCGCTGGCCGGGCTCCACGGCATCGGCGGTCAGGCAGTTCAAGGCCACGATGTCGACAATCACGTCACGGGGGTCGTCCAGCGGGGCGACCCGCTGGGCAACGTCCCAGAGTGACTGCCCCTGCTCGATGGTGATGTAACTCACGGGTTTGGCGGGTTCGGCGGCCAGGGCTATCCCGCCGCTCATGGCGAGCACGAGCGCACCCACGACCAGCGGCACGGCCGCGAGAGTGGTGATCACGACACGGCCGCGGCGGGTCAGCCTCAAGGTCGAATGGCTGGGCGTGGAGTGAGTGGGTGCGGGCACGACCGTCGGGGTCGCGTTCTGGGCAATTCGGGCCATGCTGAGCTGTAGTACTGCTGCACTCATGTTGGTACCTCCTGTATATTCGGCATTTTGGTGAGCTTGGCTGGTGACAGGTACGCATTCGGTGCTCGGCCGGGAGGACCGAATGCGTATCTATGTTCCGAATCTATATTCGAGTGTTCGAAGAATCAACCCCTAACGACGATTTATTTTGAGAACTTTTGCACAACACTCGAATAAACATCTGCTTTGGGGCCTCAGGAAAGATAAACTTTCGTTAGAAAAGGTGTTCGTTGATGACACAACCAGACACCACCGACATTCCCGCGGAACGGCCTCTGCCGACCGGGACCGACGCAAGGAGAGACAAGTGACCCAGGTATCCAGTGGCTCGGTATCCAGTGGTTCGGAATCGAGTGACACGACAGTGAGCGAAGCGAGCGTGAACGTGCCAACCCTCAGAGAGGCCGCAATTGCCGACGACGCCGTACTGGCGGAGACGGTATCGGCCGATGCCGTGTCGACCGAGAAGCCCATGACACGGCGACGCAAGACGCTCAGCAAACGTCAACTCGCCATTTTGGACGTCATCCAGCGATCCGTGAGTCGACGCGGCTACCCGCCGAGCATGCGCGAGATCGGTGATGCGGTGGGGCTGGCGTCACTCTCAAGCGTGACCCACCAGCTGCACCAGCTTGAGCTGAGTGGCTACCTGCGCCGGGATGCGAATCGTCCGCGTGCGCTGGAAGTACTCATCGAGGTTGCCCAGCCCGACGGCGACGAGCCGCGCGAGAACGATCAGTTCCCTGCGGGTGTGGCCGTAGGCGACGCCGCCATGGTGCCGCTCGTGGGTCGCATCGCCGCCGGCATCCCGATCATGGCCGAGCAGCAGATCGATGAGATCTTCCCGCTCCCCCGCCAGCTTGTGGGTAAGGGCGAGCTGTTCATGCTCAAGGTCGTCGGAGAATCGATGATCGACGCGGCCATCATGGACGGAGACTGGGTGGTCGTGCGTCAGCAGAAGACGGCCGAGAACGGCGAGATCGTTGCAGCGATGCTCGACAACGAGGCAACCATCAAGGTGTTCCGTCAGCGCGACGGGCACACCTGGCT
>JBBQYN010000031.1:0-13625 GCA_038208655.1 Actinomycetales bacterium | reverse complement strand
CCGGCCAGCGTGGCCATGGCGGCTTCGGCGCTCTGCCGGGTGCCGGCGTCGCTGCTCAGCAGGGCGAGCAGCCGGGCGGCATCGGCGGTGGCGGTGAGCCCGCTCGGGTAAGCCCCTTCGGAGGGGTCCCCGGCCACGGTGAGCCCCTGGCCGGCGAGCACCGGGTCCGGCCCGTTCGGGGCGCGAAAGACCGCGGGCGCGTCGTCGGTCAGATCGGGCAGGGTGCCGGCCAGCAGTGCCCGGGCCGCCACGGCGTAGTGCACCTCTCCGGTGGCGAGGGCCAGCTGGAGCAGGCCGTGGGCGGCCATGCCGTAGTCCTCGAGGGTGGCCGGGGCGGTGGACGCGCCCCCGTCGACCGACGCGCGCACGAGCAGACCGTTCTCCAGCCGGTGCTGCCGCAGCAGAAAGTCTGCGGACCGGCGCGCAGCGCTCAGTAGACCGGTGTCGGCGAGGGTGAAACCGGCGCGGGCGAGTGCCCGGATGGCGAGGCCGTTCCACCCGGTGAGCACCTTCTCGTCGAGGGCCGGCGGGGTCTGCCCCGCACGGTCCTGCCGGGTCAGGGAGTAGTAGCCACCTTCCACGCGCTGGCCGTCGACGGTGCTTTCGGAATCCTGCGCGCTGGCGAACCCGCCCCCAGATAGTTGCAGGGTCTCGCCGAGAAACCGGCCGATTCCCTCGGCCGTGCTGCGCGCCCACGGCTCGCCGGTGCGAGCGAAGGCGTCGGTGTAGAGCTCCAGCAGTTGGGCGTTGTCGTAGAGCATGCGTTCGTAGTGCGGGTCGCTCCAGTCCCGGTTCACGGCGTAGCGAAAGAAGCCGCCCTCAACCGGGTCGCGCAGCGGTGAGTCGGCGATGCGGCGGAGGGTGCGCAGCGCCAGGTCGCGGCCGTCCGGGCGGGCGAGCAGAAAGCCCAGCGCCGGCGCCGCGGGAAATTTGGGGGCGCCGCCGAAGCCGCCGAAGGAGGCGTCTTCGTAGCCGCGCAGTTCGGCGACGGCCGCGGCCAGGGTGGCCTCGTCGGGGAGCGGGTTCGGCGCGGTGAACTGCCGGCCGGCGGTGGCGAGCGCGTCGGTGACCTGGGCGGCGCCGGCGAGCACGCCGGCACGGCGGGTGGTCCAGGCCTCGGTGACGGCAGCGAGCACCATCGCGAAGGAGGGCTGCCCGTTCTGCGGCTGCGGCGCAAAGTAGGTGCCGGCGTGGAAGGCCTGCCCGTCGGGTGTGACGAACACGTTCAGCGGCCAGCCCAGCCCCTGCACGAACGCGCTTGCGGCGGCCAGGTAGGTGGCGTCCACCTCGGGGTGCTCCTCACGGTCGACTTTGATGCTCACGTAGTCGTCGTTCAGGGTGGCCGCGATGCCGACGTCGCTGAAGCTTTCGCGGGCCATCACGTGGCACCAGTGGCAGGTGGCGTACCCGATCGACACCAGCACGGGAACGTCGCGGGCGCGGGCCTCAGTGAAGGCCTCCGGCCCCCAGGCGAACCAGTTGACCGGGTTGTCGGCGTGCGAGCGCAGGTACGGGCTGATGGCGTCGGCCAGGTGATTGGGCATGCTCCAGTGTGACTCATCTGCCACGGAACCTGCCCTGTTCGGCGGCACCGGTCGGGACTACAATGCCCTTCGTCGACACCGGCAGGGCGCGTCGACAGGTTAAGTTGACAGTCAGACGACTGGATACGTTGACACCGTCAGGTTGTGCAAAGAAGCTGCAGATGCCCAGATCACCGAGATCCGCACCGGGCAGCGCGGCCGCAGAGGTCGCCGCGCTGCAGGAACGGGTGTATTCCCGCGCCGGCGAGGGGGAACCCCTGGTGCCCGGCGTTGATCCGCTCACCGGCCGCACCGTTCTGGCCACGGCGGCCGCGCACCGGTTGCGGGCGCTGACCACGCCGGCGAACGGTGCCGGCAGCATCGAGGCGGCGACCCCGGCGCCGGGTTCACCGCCTACCCAGCGCCGTCACCGCGCGCGGGTGTCGCCCAGCACCGGCCCGGGCATGTTCGGGCTCGGGCTGGCCCTGCTGGTGGGCCTGCTGCTGGGGGTGCGGGGAACGGTCGGTCTGCGCGGGCTCGGCAGCCAGTCGCCGGTGACGGATACCTCGGCCGACCTCGCGGCAGCCGGCGCGGTCGGCGCCGCCGAGGCTGCCGCTGCGCTGCGCGTGTTCGGGACCACCCCGCACTGGCCCGGCGACCAGCCTCCCCACCTCGGCCTGGAGTACGATCCCGACTCCATTCGCAGCGTGCTGGGCCCGCCGCCGGGTGCCGGGTATGGCGTGTACGTGGCCCGGCGCGGCAGCGCGGAGTACTGCCTGATCGTGCAGGACGCCGACGGCACCGGCAACTCCAGTTGCGCGACCCTGAACACGATCGTGCGGTCGGGACTGCACATTCGGGCGCTGGTATGGTCACCCCGGAGTGAGGGCGTCGAACCCCGCATCGTGCAGGTGTTCGCGAACTGGCTCGCCACCGGAGAGGTCCTGGCCGGGGCGTCACCGCGCGCGGAAGACCTCACCCCGCCGTCGTCCTCCACCGCGCCGGTCTCCATCCCGCCGGTCTCCCCCGTCGCTCCCGCCGGCTGAGCCCCGGCACGCGTCAGGGCAGCAGCACCGGGCGGCGACGTTGCACGCGCACCCACACGACGAACCCGACCAGGGTGAACACCCCGTAGAACAGGTACAGCACGGCGGATGCGTAGTACCCGGCGCTGATCAGCAGCGGCACCCCCACGATGTCCACCGCCACCCAGATCAGCCAGAACTCGGTCCAGCCGCGGGCCATGCCGTAGGTCGCCAGCAGCGATCCGGTGAAAATCCAGGCATCCGCCCAGACCGGTTCGAACGATCCGAGGGCGCGAAAAATGGGCGTGAGAATCAGGGTTCCGGCCACGAGCGTCACGGCCAGACCCAGGCGCTGCCGGTTGCTGGCCCAGTGCGGCACCACGGCGACCCGGTCGGGCGAGGAACGGGTCTGCCGCCACTGTACCCAGCCGAAGATTGAGACGACGATGAACATGATCTGCCGTCCGGCCTGGCCGAGCAGGTTCACCGGGTTCGGGGTTCCGAACACCGCGCCGAGGAACACCGTGAACAGCAGCACGTTGCCCACGATGCCGACCGGCCAGGCCCAGACCTTGCGGCGCATGCCGCCGACGGCGCTCGCGATGCCGAAGACGTTGCCCACGATTTCGCGCCAGAGAATGGTTTGGCTACCGATCTGCAGCTGGGCATCGAACAGCCACTCGATCGGGTTCACGCGGGTCTCCTGTCCCGTGCCGGCGCACGAGCATGCATCCACCCCGCGAAGGCGCGGGGTGGATGATGTTATGAGACTAGTTGACCTCGTTCGGGTGCGCGGCGACGCGACCGGCACGTTCGAGGGCGCTGATCATGGCAACCTCCGTGTGCGTGAGCTCGAAGTCGAACACGTCGAAGTTCTCGGCGATGCGCGCCCGGCTGTTCGACTTGGGGAAGAGGATGTTGCCGGTCTGCAGGTGCCACCGGATGACTACCTGGGCGGCCGACTTGCCGTGTGCTTCGGCGGCATCCGCTATCACCGGCTCCTCGAACAACGGGTACTTGCCCTGGCCGAGGGGGCCCCAGGCTTCGGTGAGAATGCCGTGCTCGCGGCCGAATGCGGTCACCTCGGGCTGCTGGTGCGCCGGGTGCAGCTCGATCTGGTTGACCACGGGAACGATGTCGGTGTTCTTGAGCAGGGTGTCGAGGTGCGGCACGAGAAAGTTGGACACGCCGATGGACCGTGCCCGGCCGGATTCGCGGATCTTCTCCAGGGCCTTCCAGCTCTCCACGTAGAGGCCGTTGGCCGGTGCCGGCCAGTGGATCAGGTACAGGTCGACGTAGTCGAGGCCGAGCTTCTCCAGGCTGGCGTCGAAGGCGTCGAACGCGGACTGGGTTCCCTGCTTGTCGTTCCACAGCTTGGTGGTGATGAACAGGTCGGACCGGGCGACGCCGGAGCTGGCCAGGGCGGTGCCCACACCCTGCTCGTTGCCGTAGATGGCCGCGGTATCGATGTGGCGGTAACCCACCTCGAGGGCGTCGGTGACGATGCGGGTGGTTTCGTCGGGGTCAACCTTGAAGACACCGAACCCGAGCTGGGGAATCGTGTGGCCGTCGTTGAGGGTCAGTGTGAGTACAGGATTCGTCATGCCCCAACCCTACGGTCGAACCCTGAACGGGGTTCATCCGCCGGGGAAAGTACGATGGGAACGCGATGACTAGTGCACTTGAGATCACCTTTCCCCCCGAACTTCCGGTCAGCCAGAGCCGGCAGGAGATTGCCCGCGCCATTCGGGACCATCAGGTCGTGATCGTCGCCGGCGCCACCGGCTCGGGAAAGACCACACAGCTGCCCAAGATCTGCCTGGAACTAGGCCGCACGAACATCGGGCACACCCAGCCGCGCCGCCTCGCCGCGCGCACCATCGCGGAACGCATCGCTGAGGAACTGGGCGAAGAGGTCGGCGAGACGGTGGGCTACCAGGTGCGCTTCACCGACCGGGTCGGCGCGAACACCCGCATCAAGTTGATGACCGACGGAATTCTGCTCAACGAGATGCATCGCGACCGCATGCTGCGTAAGTACGACACCATCATCATCGACGAGGCCCACGAGCGCAGCCTCAACATCGATTTTCTGCTGGGATACCTGCGCCAGCTGCTGCCGCAGCGCCCCGTCCTCAATCTGATCATCACCTCGGCGACCATCGACCCCGGCAGCTTCGCCCGGCACTTCGCCGCCCCCGACGGCACCCCCGCCCCGGTCATCGAGGTCTCCGGCCGCACCTTCCCGGTGGAGGTGCGCTACCGCCCGCTCGTGGCCGAACCCGGCATCAATGACGATGACGACGATCTGACGGATGCCGCCCCTCCCGTCGACCGGGACTACATCGAAGGCATTTCCGCGGCCCTCGACGAACTCGAACGCGAATCCTCCGGTGACGTGCTCGTGTTCCTCAGCGGAGAGACCGAGATCCGTGACGCCGCCGACGCCCTGCAGGGCAAGTACGCCGGCGCCGCGCACCCGACCGAGGTGCTGCCGCTGTACGGCCGGCTGTCCAGTGCCGACCAGCACCGGGTGTTCCAGCCGTCGACGGTGCCCGGGGTGCGGCGCCGCATCGTGCTGGCGACCAACGTGGCCGAGACCAGCCTGACCGTGCCCGGCATCCGTTATGTGATCGATGCCGGAACGGCCCGCATCAGCCGGTACAGCGTGCGGTCCAAGGTGCAGCGGCTGCCGATCGAAGCGATCTCGCAGGCGTCGGGCAACCAGCGCAGCGGCCGCAGCGGTCGCACCAGCGACGGCATCGCGATCCGGTTGTACTCCGAGGAGGATTTTCTGGGCCGGCCGGAGTACACCGAGCCGGAGATTCTGCGCACCAACCTTGCCGCGGTGATCCTGCAGATGATTTCGCTGGGCCTCGGCGACATCGCGTCGTTCCCGTTTCTCACCCCGCCGGATTCCCGCAACATCAAAGACGGTCTCGACCTGCTCTCCGAACTCGGCGCCGTGCACCCGGGGGCCCTCGGCACCGGGTCCAAGCTCACCCGGATCGGGCAGCAGCTCGCGCAGCTGCCCATCGACCCGCGCTTCGGGCGCATGGTCATCGAATCCAAGACGCAGGGCACCAGCCGGGAGGTGATGGCGATCGTGGCCGGGCTGACCATTCAGGACCCCCGCGAACGCCCGCTCGAACGCCGCGGCCAGGCCGACGAGAAGCACGCCCGCTTCGCCGACCCCACCAGTGACTTCCTCAGCCTGCTGAACCTCTGGAACTATCTGGAGAAACAGCAGGCCGAACTGGGTTCGAGCGCGTTCCGGCGGCTGTGCAAGAACGAATTCCTCAACTACCTGCGGGTGCGGGAATGGCAGGACGTGCTGCGGCAACTGCGGCAGATGGCCAAACCGCTCGGCCTGCACCTGGGCGAACCCAGCGTGAACCCCGACGGGGTGCACCGGTCGCTGCTGGCCGGGCTGCTCAGCCACATCGGCCTGAAAGACACCGCCAAGAAGGATTACGTCGGCGCAAGGCAGCAGCGTTTCGTGCTCTTCCCCGGGTCGGCGCTGGCGAAGAAGCAGCCGGCCGCGGTGATGAGCGCGGAACTGGTGGAGACCAGCCGGCTGTTCGCCCGCATGAACGCGGTCGTCGACCCGGCCTGGGCGGAGTCGCTGGCCGGGGACCTCTGCAAACGCAGCTACTCGGAGCCGCACTGGGAGATGAAGCAGGGCGCCGCCGTGGTCTACGAGCGTGTCACCCTCTACGGGGTGCCGATCGTGGCACGCCGCCGGGTGCAGTTCTCTCGCATCGACCCGGCCTACGCCCGCGAACTGTTCATTCGGCATGCCCTCGTCGACGGCGAATGGGACCGCAGCTCGAGTGCCTCCGCTCAGGGCAGTGCCGAGGCCGACCGCGGCGGCCGAGGCCCGTCACGCAACGAACGCGTCGCAGTATCCACGGATGGTGGTGATTCCAGCCGTGGGCGCGGCGCCGGCGTCACTGCGGGCCGGCGCTCGGGCACCGGCGGCGGCATGTGGGCCTTCGAACGCGCCAACGCGCAGCTGCGTGAGGAACTGGCCGAGCTGGAGGAACGTACCCGGCGCCGGGACATCCTCGTCGACGACGAAGCGGTGTTCGAGTTCTACCAGCGCCGTATTCCGCCGGAGGTGTGCAGCACGCGCAGCTTCGAAGGCTGGTGGCGCACCGCCCGACATGAGACGCCCGAGCTGCTCACCATGACCGCCGACGCCCTCGTGGCGGAGGACTCCCCCGAGATCGACGAGGGCGTGTTCCCGCCCAGCTGGCAGCAGGGCGACCAACGCCTGTCGCTCGGGTACCGGTTCGAGCCCGGCGCGGAAGACGACGGCGTGACGGTGCAGATTCCGTTGGCGTTGCTGGCCCGACTGTCGCCGAACGGTTTCGACTGGCAGGTTCCGGGGCTGCGCGCGGAGCTGGTGACGGCGCTGATCAAATCGTTGCCCAAGAACATCCGTCGCAACGTCGTGCCCGCCGGCGACTGGGCGGCGCGGCTGCTCGCCGAGCTGCCCGCCGAACCCGGCGTGGTGGCGACCACGGCCACCCCGGCACCGACGCAGTCGTTCCCGGCCACGCTCGCCGCGCTGATTCAGAAGCTCACCTATGTGCCCGTCACCGCCGCGGACTTCGAACTGGACCGGGTTCCCGCGCACCTGCGGCCCACCTTCGTGGTCAGCGACGACCGCGGCCGCACCGTGGCCGCCGGCAAGGACCTCACCGAGCTGCAACGCCGACTGGCGCCGCGGGCCCGGGAGAGCGTGGCGAAGGCGTCGGCGGCGACCCCGACCAACGCCATCGAACGCAGCGGGCTGACCACCTGGGACTTCGTGGAACTGCCCCGGTTCCTCGACACCAAGCAGGGCGAGAATACCATCCGTGGCTACCCGACCCTCGTGGATGAGGGCACGTCGGTGGCGATCCGCATGATGAGCACCGAGGCCGAGCAGGCCCGGGCACAGCCCCGCGGGGTGCGGCGGCTGCTGCTGCTGGCCACGCCGTCACCGGCGGCGTACGTGCAGCAGCACCTGACCGGGGCCGAGAAACTCAGCCTCGCGACAAGCCCGTACAAGAACACCGCGGCCCTGTTCGAGGACAGCCTGGCGGCATCCGTCGACGATGTGCTCTTTCGGGTGCGGCCCGACGGGCAGGTGTTCATGAAAGCGGAGTTCACCGCGATTCGCGACCGGGTCTCCGGTGTGGTGATGGATTCGATGTTCGAAACCGTCGGGCTGGTCGCTCGCATTCTGGCGGCGAGCCGGGCGGCCGACAAGGCACTGAAAGCCTCGACGAGCATGGCGCTGCTGCCGGCGATCAGCGATGCGCGCGGGCAGCTGGCCAGCCTGATCTACCCGGGGTTTGTCAGCTCCACCGGGCTCGCACAGCTGCGACACCTGCCGCGCTACCTCGGCGGCATCACCGCGCGCATTCCCAAACTGGTCGACAATCCCGGCCGCGACCGGGTCTGGATGAACGAAGCGCAGGCCGCCACCGCGCGGTTCGAGGCCGCCGGCGGCACCCTGCCCCTGGCGACGGATGCGGCGGCGCACCTGGTGCGCGCCCGCTGGATGATCGAGGAGCTGCGCATCAGCCTGTTCGCCCAGGAACTCAAGGCCGCCGAGTCCGTCTCGCTGCAGCGCATCCAAAAAGTCCTCGCCGTCTAACCGCCCCCACCCCCACGCCCCGCGGCGCCCCAGGTGGCTAATTCAGGAAAAACGACCCGGCCCGGCGTCGCGCCCGCACTCTTCCGCGGCACACCCACCGTCACCGAGCAGATTTCCTGAATTAGCCACAGGAACTCGCTCTCGGGGGCGCCGAACCTCCGACCGGCGCACGGGGACGGATTATGCGCGGGGTGCCGATCCTGAGAACGGCGTGCGGGGACGGATTATGCGCGGGGTGCGAGTTATGGCTGCTCCGGATGGGCCCCGCGCGCTCTTTGCGGGGCCTGTCCGGAGCAGCCATTGTCTGAGCGGAGGAGCGCATGATCCGTCCCCGTGCGCCCCACAGAGGCTCTAGAGCACCTTGGACAGGAACGCCTGCGTGCGCGCATGCTGCGGGTTCTCCAGCACATCGACCGGGTCCCCCGATTCCACGACCACTCCGCCATCCATGAACACCAGCGAGTCGGCGACTTCGCGGGCGAACCCCATTTCGTGGGTGACCACGATCATGGTCATGCCGTCGCGGGCCAGTCCCTGCATCACGTCGAGCACCTCACCCACGAGTTCGGGGTCGAGGGCGCTGGTTGGTTCGTCGAAGAGCATCAGCTTGGGTTCCATGGCCAGGGCTCGGGCGATGGCGACGCGCTGTTGTTGGCCGCCGGAGAGGTGGGCGGGGTAGTAGTCGGCGCGTTCGGCCAGTCCCACCCGGGCGAGCAGGTCGCGGGCGTTGGACTCAACGGCGGCCTTCGACAGCCCCTTCACCCGGATGGGTGCTTCCATCACGTTTTGCAGGGCGGTCATGTGCGGGAACAGGTTGAAGCGTTGAAAGACCATGCCGATGTCGCGGCGTTGCCGGGCGGCTTCACGCGGGCGCATTTCGTAGAGCTTGCCGCTGTTCTCGCGGTAGCCGATGAGTTCCCCGTCCACGCTGAGGCGGCCGGCCGAGACCACTTCGAGGTGGTTGATGCAACGCAGGAAGGTGGATTTTCCCGAGCCGCTGGGGCCGACCAGGCACATCACCTCGCCGCGTTTCACCTCGAGGGAGATGCCTTTGAGCACCTCGTTGGAGCCGAAGCTTTTCGACACCCGGTCGGCGAGCACCATGGGGGTCTGGGTGGGTGTGCTGACGCTCATCGGCGGTCCTCCGTGCCGGGTTCGGGTGCCGGGCGCGGCGGCAGCACCACGGTGGGTTGGCCGGCACCGATCACCGGGGTGAGGCCAGTCTGGGCGGCGGTGGCGTCATCCGCTTTCTTGTCGGGACGGCGGTCGCCGATACCGCGGGCGAAGCGTTTCTCGAGGAAGTATTGGCCGACCATGAGGATGGAGGTGAAGAACAGGTACCAGATCGACGCCACGATGAGCATCGGCACCGGGTTGAAGGTCTCGGCGGAGATGTCGCGGGAGCGGGTGTAGAGCTCGAGCGTGAACGGGATCGCCGTGACCAGGGAGGTGGTCTTGAGCATCGAGATGATCTCGTTGCCGGCCGGCGGAATGATCACCCGCATCGACTGCGGCACGATCACGCGCACCATCGTCTGGAACCAGCTCATGCCCAGGGCGGTGGCCGCTTCCTCCTGGCCGCTGTCGACCGACAGCAGGCCGGCGCGCACGATCTCGGCCATGTAGGCGGCCTCGTTCAGCGCCAGGCCGATGACGGCCAGCAGGAACGCACTCACGGCGACCCGGGTGGGAAATGACGCCCACGGCTCGGTGAACGGCAGGCCGATGTCGATGGTCTGGTAGATGGTGCCGATCAGGCCCCAGAAGACCAGCTGCACGTAGACCGGGGTGCCGCGGAACACCCACAGGTAGACCCAGGCGATGCTGTTCACGACCGGGTTGGGTGAAAGGCGCATGATGGCCAGGGTCACCCCGAGAATGATCGCGATGATCATGGAGTACACGGTCAGCTGCAGGGTCACGAATGCGGCCTGGGAGATGCGCCGGTCGAAGAGGTACTGCGCCACGGACGGCCAGTCGTACGCCGGGCGTTGCGCCGCGTCGATGACGAACAGCGCGATGATCAGCAGCAGCACCACCGCGAACGTGGTACGCCAGGGGTGACGCAAGCGGATGGCTTTGATCGCCTCGGTGCTGCGTCCGTCGCGCGGCGGAATGCCCGCCCCGCGGTGTGCTGCTGCGTCGGTCATGGGCTAGTTGGTGGCGGCGTTGATGGTGATCGTGTCGATGCCGCCGTCGGTGACGCCCCAGGCATCGAGGATCTCGCCGTAGGAACCGTCATCGACCATGGACTGCAGCGCGGCCTGGATGGCCACGGTCAGTTCGGAGTCCTTGTTGACCGTGATGCCGTACGGGGCCACGTCAAAGCTCTCGCCGGCCGCTTCGAGCTTGCCGTCGGTCTGGGAGATCGCGTAGAGGGCGACCGGGGAGTCGGCGCTGAGGGCATCCGCTCGGCCGAGCACGACGGCGTTGGTGGCCTCGTCCTGCGAGCCGTACGGGAGGATCTCGATGGGCTCAAGGCCGGCGGCGGTGCAGGCGTCGTTCTTGGCCGGAAGTTCCTCGGTGTGCTGCACGGTGTTGGACTGCACGGCGACGGTCAGGCCGCAGGCGTTGGCCGGGTCGATGTCGGCGCCGGGGGCGGCCGCCCACTGGATGCCGGCGTTGAAGTAGTTCACGAAGTCGACCTGCTGCTGACGTTCCAGGTTGTCGGTGAAGGAGGATTCGCCGATGTCGACCGTCCCGCCGGTGATACTGGGGATGATGTTGTCGAACGAGGCGATCTGGTAGCGCGGGGTGAGGCCCAGCTTCGCGGCGATGCCGTTGGCCAGTTCGATGCCCCAGCCGATCGGGTCGCCAGCCTGGTCCTTGAACTCGTTGGGCGGGTACGCCGCGTCGGTGCCGATCACGAGGGTGCCGGATGCGGCGATATCAGCCGGAAGCAGCGCGACCGCGGCGTCGTCGGCGGCGATGCTGCTGGAATCCGTGGAGGCCGGGGTGCTGGAGGTCGAGTTGTCGACGCATCCGGTGAGGAGCAGTGCGGCGACGGCACCGAGGGCGGGAAGGACGAAACGAGCGCGCATGGGCGGGACCTTTTCTCGTGGTGGGCGGGGAGCATGGTCGCAAATGAGCCTATTACACCCGTCGCCTGCACGCGGCCCCCGCCCTCGCGGCCACGCCGCCGCGCCCCATTTCGGCGGGCGCTACAGCAATTGTCGTAGCGGCGACGCCATTCCGGGCGCGGTGGCCGATCGGGCGGACCGGAACGGTGCCTAAGATTGGCTCGTGAGTAGCTACGCGGCCCTGCTGAAGACACCGGGCGTTGCCCGACTCATCGCCGCACAGCTCACCGCACGGTTTCCGTTCGGCATGCTCTCGCTGGCGATTCTCATCCATGTGGAGCAGATCTTCGACTCCTACGGATCGGCGGGCCTGGTGCTCGCCGCGATGAGCATCGGCCAGGCCATCGCCGGGCCGTTGACCAGCCGTCTGATGGGGCGCCTGGGCATGCGCCCGGTGATCCTTGTCACGATGGTGGTTTGCGCGGCATCGATCATCGCGATGGCCGTCGTGCCGATGGGGGTGCTCGGCCTGATGCTGGTCGGGTTCGTGTCGGGGCTGTCGATGCCGCCGATCCAGCCGGCGGTGCGCACCATCTACCCCAAGGTCGTCAACTCCCGCCAGCTGACGCCGCTATTCGCCCTCGACGCGTCGGCGCAGGAGATCATCTGGGTGCTCGGCCCGGTCATTGCCACGTTCGTGGCCATCCAGGTGAGCACCGTCGCGGGCATCCTACTGGCCGCGGTGTTCCTCATCGGCGGCAGCACCTGGTTTCTGCTGCTGCCCGAAGTGGGCCGGGTGCGCATCCCGCGCAGCCGGCGCAAGCTCGGTGTGGTGCTCAAGAAACCTGCCGTGCTGCTCTCCACCGTGGTGGGGTTCATGCTCGTGGCGGCGTGCGCCGCCGTCGAGGCCGGTGTCGTGGCGGTGTTCGGGCACGGCAGCGCCAACTCCGGCTGGGTGCTCGGCATCTTCGCGATCGGGTCGCTGATCGGCGGTCTCGCGCTCGGACATCGGCCGATCGGGCCGTGGGCGCTCGCGGCGCGCATGCTCGTGATCGCGGTCGGCCTGGTGTTGGCCAGCCTGTGGCTCACCTTCGGCTGGCTCGCCTTCGCCCTGCTGCTGGCGGGGGTGGGCATCGCCCCCGCCTTCGCGGTGCTGTTCGGCATCGTCTCGGCGAGCGTGAAATTCTCCGACACCGCCGAGGCCTACGGCTGGGTGGGCACCGGGCAGCTGATGGGCGCCGCGATGGGGTCGGCGGCCGCCGGCTTCTCCATCGACCATTCCGGGGCGGTCGCCGCGATCTATGTGGCCGTCGGGTTCGCCCTGACCGGATGCGTCATCGCGGCCGCCGCCCGCCGGCACGCTCCCGACCTGCGCGGCCGGGACGTGGCCCCGATGCCCGACACCGAACCGATCAGCGTTGTCTCCTAGCCGGGTCGTCTCGTAGCGGGGTCGTCTCGGAGCAACGGGTTCTTCCCGGAGCACGGTGAGACGGTTAGATGGAGTCATGCTTCCCTCACCGCTTCTGCTGATGAACGATGGCCATTCCATTCCCCAGTTGGGCCTGGGGGTGTACAAGGTAGCGGATGCCGTCGCCGCCGACACCGTGCAGGTCGCCTTGGAGTCGGGGTACCGTCACCTCGACACGGCCACCCTGTACGAGAACGAACGCGGCGTCGGTCAGGGCGTCGCCCGGTCCGGTGTGGACCGGGCGGAGATCTTCGTCACCACCAAAGTCTGGAACGATCAGCACGGCTATGACCAGACCATGCGCGCGTTCGACGAGAGCCTGACCAAGCTGGGCCTGGACTATGTGGACCTCTATCTCATTCACTGGCCGGCCCCGCGGCAGGACAAGTACCTCGACACCTACCGGGCGCTGGAGGCCCTGCGCGCCGACGGCCGGGCCCGCTCCATCGGGGTGTCCAACTTTCACACCCACCACCTCGACCGGCTGCTGCAGAACACCGCGGTGGTGCCCGTCGTGAATCAGGTGGAGTTGCACCCGTGGTTGCCGCAGACGGCGGTGCGCGCGTACGACGCGGCCCACGGCATCCTCACCGAAGCCTGGTCGCCGCTGGCCCGCGGTCGCGCGATCGGCAACCCGCTGCTCGATGAGATCGGCGCCAAGCACGGCCGGTCGGCGGCGCAGGTGGTGCTGCGCTGGCACGTGGAGCTGGGCAACGTGGTGATTCCCAAGTCCGTGACGCCGGAACGCATTCGCGCCAACCTCGACGTGTTCGACTTCGCCCTCGATGAGGAGGACCGCTCCCGCATCGCGTCGCTTGACTCCGGCGAACGCACCGGCAAAGACCCCGACGACCTGGGCTGACACCACGTCCCAGGCGCCGCGAGACGACACGTTTCGCCCCTTTCCGACGCCGAAAAGGGGCGAAACGTGTCGTCTCG
>JBBQYN010000030.1:0-13734 GCA_038208655.1 Actinomycetales bacterium | reverse complement strand
GCCGGCTCAACGGTGACTTCTCCACCATCAGCCACACCGCCATCAGCTACCACCACCACGGCTACCCGCGCGATGAAATGGTGGCGCTGTACCTGGCCGCCGATGTGATGCTCGTCACCGCGCTGCGCGACGGCATGAACCTGGTCGCCAAGGAGTTCGTCGCGGTCTGCTTCGATGGTGACGGAGTGCTCGTGCTCAGCGAATTCGCCGGCGCCGCCGACGAACTCAAACAGGCCATTCTCATCAACCCGCACGACATCGAGGGCACCAAAGACGCCATCGCCCGGGCCGTGGCGATGCCCCGCCGTGAGCGTATGCGCCGCATGCGGTCGCTGCGCCGTAAAGTGCTGGAAAACGACGTGGCCGCCTGGTCGGCATCGTTTTTGCGCACCCTCACCGGCGGGGCCGCGGTGCAGGCGGGCATCTCCGAGGACCTCACTGTGGCCCTCGTCGAACTCGCCCAGGCCGACTCCCTGCTCGTGGCCCTCGATTTCGACGGCACACTCGCGCCGCACGTGGACCGGCCCGAAGACGCCCGGGCCGTAGCCGGCACCGCCGAGGCCGTGCAGCGGCTGCTCGACCTCGACGGCGTGCGGGTCGCGTTCGTGTCGGGCCGGGCGCTGGTCAGCCTGCGGCACGTGGCGCAGCCGCCGGAATCGGTGCTGCTCACCGGTTCGCACGGTATCGAGGTGCAGCTGGACACCCCCGACATCGAGCTGAACCTGCTCGCGACCGAACTGGACCAGCTCAACACGCTTGGGCAGGTTCTGGAGGCCGTGTCGGGCTCGTTCGCCGGAACCAGCATCGAACGCAAGCCTGCCGGCATGGCCATCCACACGCGCCTCGCCGTGCCCGGCGAGGAGGTGGCGGCGCAGCGCGCGGCCCGGGAACAGGTCAACGAGGCCATCCCGGGGCTGACCGTGCGTGAGGGCAAGAACGTGGTCGAGTTCTCGGTGCGCTCCAGCACCAAGGGGGACTCCATTGATCTTCTCCGCGGCCACACCGGGGCCGAACGGGTCTTCTACGCCGGTGACGACGTGACCGACGAAGACGCCTTCGCGGCGCTGCGCGATGGCGACCTGGGGCTGAAGATCGGGCCGGGGCCGTCGCTGGCCGGCTATCGGGTGCGCAGCCCGAAGGAAGTCACGCAGGTGCTCACGCTCATCGCCGACTACCGGGAGGCACACCTCGCCCGGGTCGCGGCGGCGGATGCGCCGGGCGAGACGATCTAGACTCGGGGCATGTCTGAGATCGATCTGAAACCCCGCAGCCGCGACGTCACCGATGGCATTGAAGCCACCACCTCTCGCGGAATGCTTCGCGCCGTCGGGATGGGCGACGCCGACTGGGACAAACCCCAGATCGGTATCGCCAGTTCCTGGAACGAGATCACCCCGTGCAACCTGTCCCTGGACCGCCTCGCCCAGGCGGCCAAGGAGGGCGTGCACGGCGGCGGCGGGTACCCGCTGCAGTTCGGCACGATCTCCGTCTCCGACGGCATCTCCATGGGCCATGAGGGCATGCACTTCTCGCTCGTCTCGCGGGAGGTCATCGCCGACTCCGTCGAGGTCGTCATGCAGGCCGAACGTCTCGACGGTTCCGTGCTGCTGGCCGGCTGCGACAAGTCCCTGCCCGGCATGCTTATGGCCGCCGCCCGCCTCGACCTGGCCAGCGTGTTCCTCTACGCCGGGTCGATCGCGCCCGGCTGGGTCAAGCTGAGCGACGGCACCGAAAAAGACATCACCATCATCGACTCGTTCGAAGCCGTCGGCGCCGTCAAGGCCGGCCGCATGAGCGTCGAAGACGCCAAGCGCATCGAGTGCGCCTTCGCCCCGGGCGAGGGTGCCTGCGGCGGCATGTACACCGCCAACACCATGGCGAGCGTCGCGGAGGCGCTGGGAATGAGCCTGCCCGGCTCGGCGAGCCCGGCATCCGCTGACCGTCGCCGCGACTACTTTGCGCACCGCTCCGGCGAAGCCGTGGTGAACCTGCTGCGCCTGGGAATCACCGCCCGTGACATTCTCACCCGCAAGGCCTTCGAGAACGCCATCGCCGTGGCGATGGCGTTCGGCGGCTCCACCAACGTGGTGCTGCACCTGCTGGCTATCGCCCGCGAGGCCGAGGTGGAGCTCACCCTCGACGACTTCAACCGCATCGGCGACAAGGTTCCGCACATCGGTGACCTCAAGCCCTTCGGCAAGTACGTCATGAACGACGTCGACCGTCAGGGCGGCGTTCCCGTCGTCATGCGGGCACTGCTCGAAGCCGGGCTGATTCACGGCGACGCGCTCACCGTGACGGGTAAGACCGTCGCCGAGAACCTCGCCGAGATCGACCCGCCGGCGCTCGACGGTGAGGTGCTGCGCACTCTCGACAACCCGATCCACAAGAGCGGCGGCATCACCATCCTTAAGGGCACCTTCGCGCCCGAAGGAGCCGTCGTGAAGACGGCCGGCTTCGACGCCGCCATCTTCACCGGCCCGGCGCGGGTCTTCGAACGGGAACGCGCCGCGATGGACGCGCTCACCGAGGGCGAGATCAAGGCCGGCGACGTGGTCGTCATCCGCTACGAAGGCCCCAAGGGCGGCCCGGGCATGCGCGAGATGCTCTCGATCACCGCGGCCATCAAGGGCGCTGGGCTCGGTACAGATGTACTACTATTAACGGACGGACGATTCTCAGGCGGCACAACCGGACTGTGCATCGGCCACATAGCACCCGAAGCGGTGGACGCAGGTCCCATCGCCTTCGTGCGCGATGGTGATCTGATACGGGTCGATATCGCAGCTCGCTCGCTCGACCTACTGGTCGACCCTGACGAACTCGCCGCCCGCCGCATTGACTGGGCGCCGCTGCCGCCGCGCTACACCCGGGGCGTTCTGGCCAAGTACGCCAAGCTCGTACACTCCGCCGCAGAAGGCGCCATCACCGGCTAGCCGCCCGGCGGCGCACCAGCCGCCACACCCGCTACCTCCATCGATACACCGACGTAGGGATTTTTCTTCCATGAACGCGGAACCCACCCCCGTGCCCGTGCCCGCGGCACCGACCGCCCCCGTTTCGACCGAACCCGAAATGCTCACCGGGTCCGGCGCGATTCTGCGCACCCTCGAGCTGCTGGGCGTCACCGACGTCTTCGGCATCCCTGGCGGCGCCGTCATCCCGCTGTACGACGAACTGATGACCCAGGACAAGATCCGTCACATCCTGGTGCGACACGAGCAGGGCGCCGGGCACGCAGCCCAGGGCTACGCCTCGTCGAGCAACAAGGTCGGCGTCGCCATCGCCACGTCCGGCCCCGGCGCCACCAACCTGGTCACCGCGATCGCCGACGCCTACATGGACTCGGTGCCGATCCTCTGCATCACCGGTCAGGTGTTCTCGCACCTGATGGGTACGGATGCCTTCCAGGAAGCCGACATCATCGGCATCACGATGCCAATCACGAAGCACTCCTTCCTGGCGCGCACCGCGGCGGAGATCCCTGCCGCGATCGCCGCCGCCTACCACATCTGCTCCACCGGACGCCCCGGACCGGTCTTGGTGGACATCACCAAGGACGCCCAGCAGGGCTTGGCCCCGTTCATCTGGCCGCCCAAGCTCGACCTGCCCGGCTACCGCCCGGTGATCAAGGCACACGGCAAGCAGGTTCTCGCCGCCGCGCAACTGTTCGCCGGCGCGAAGAAGCCGGTGCTGTACGTGGGTGGCGGCGTCATTCGCGCCCGCGCCTCCGAGGAGCTGCTGGCGCTGGCCGAAGCGACCGGGGCCCCCGTGGTCACCACGCTGATGGCCCGCGGAGCGTTCCCCGACTCGCACCCGCAGCACCTCGGCATGCCCGGCATGCACGGCACCGTGCCCGCCGTGCTGGCGCTGCAGGAAAGCGACCTGATCGTGGCGCTCGGCGCCCGGTTTGATGACCGGGTCACCGGCAAGATTTCCGAGTTCGCTCCCGGCGCTGCGATCGTGCACGTGGACGTGGACCCGGCCGAGATCAGCAAGATCCGCGCCGCCGACGTGCCCATCGTGGGTGACGCCAAAGAGGTGCTGGCCGACCTCACCGCGGCGTACCTCGACGCGATCATCACCACCACCCCCGACACCGCGGACTGGTGGACCTACCTCTCCGGACTGCAGAACGAGTTCCCGCTCGGATACACCGAACCGGCCGACGGGTTGCTCGCCCCGCAGTACGTCATCAAGCGCATCGGCGAACTGACCGGACCGGAAGCGGTCTACGCGGCCGGAGTCGGCCAGCACCAGATGTGGGCGGCTCAGTACATCAAGTACGAACGCCCCAACGCCTGGCTCAACTCCGGCGGTGCCGGCACCATGGGCTACGCCGTTCCCGCCGCGATGGGCGCGAAGGTCGCCGAGCCCGACCGGGTGGTTTGGGCGATCGACGGTGACGGATGCTTCCAGATGACCAATCAGGAACTGGCCACCTGCACGATCAACCAGATCCCGATCAAGGTCGCGATCATCAACAACTCCTCACTGGGCATGGTGCGGCAGTGGCAGTCGCTGTTCTACGACGGTCGGCACTCCTTCACCGACCTGAACACCGGTCACGGCACTGCCATGGTGCCCGACTTCGTGAAGCTCGCCGAGGCGTACGGTGCCCTCGGCATCCGGGTCACGAGCGCCGACCAGGTCGATGACGCTATCAAGCTGGCCCTGGCCACCAATGACCGGCCCGTGGTGATCGACTTCATCGTGAGCCGGGACGCGATGGTCTGGCCGATGGTGCCGCAGGGCGTCAGCAACAGCTACGTGCAGTACGCCAAAGACCTGGCACCGACCTGGGGAGAAGAGTAACCGTGACAAGCCATGTGCTGAGCCTGCTGGTGGAAGACAAACCGGGCCTGCTGACCCGGGTGGCGGGCCTGTTCGCCCGGCGCGGCTTCAACATTGAAAGCCTCGCCGTGGGGCACAGCGAGATTCCCGGGCTGTCCCGCATCACGATCCTCGTGGATGTCGAAGAGGTTCCGTTGGAACAGGTCACCAAGCAGCTCAACAAGCTCATCAACGTGATCAAGGTCGTCGAGCTCGACCAGGCCCAGTCGGTGCAGCGCGAACATCAGCTGATCAAGGTGCGGGTGGACAACACCACGCGCTCTCAGGTTCTCGAAGCGGTGACCCTGTTCCGTGCCCGCGTGGTCGACGTGGCCACCGACGCGGTCGTCATCGAGGTCACCGGGGATTCGGGCAAGGTGCAGGCGCTATTGCGCGTGCTTGAGCCCTACGGGATCAAGGAACTCGCCCAGTCCGGGCTACTCGCCATCGGGCGCGGATCCAAGTCGATCACCGAGCGCGTGTTCAAAAACTAATGTTCACTACTGACTTTCAACACTGACTTTCAACACTGACTTTCAACAAACAAGGAGAAAAAATTGTCTGAGATTTACTACGACAAAGACGCCGACCTGTCGATCATTCAGGGCAAGAAGGTAGCCGTCATCGGCTACGGCTCGCAGGGTCACGCGCACGCACAGAACCTGCGCGACTCGGGTGTCGAGGTCGTTGTCGGCCTGAAGGACGGTTCCAAGTCCATCGCCAAGGCCGAAGAAGCCGGCTTCAAGGTTCTCAACACCGCCGACGCCTCCGCCTGGGCTGACGTCATCGTGATCCTCGCACCCGACCAGGTGCAGCGTCACCTGTTCGCCGCCGACGTGCTGCCGAACCTGTCCGAGGGCAAGGCCCTCGTCTTCGGTCACGGCTTCAACATCCGCTTCGGCTACATTGAAGCGCCCGAGGGCGTGGACGTGCTCATGGTCGCCCCCAAGGGCCCGGGGCACACCGTGCGCCGCGAGTTCGAGGCCGGCCGCGGCGTTCCCGTGATCGTCGCCGTGGAGAAGGACGCCTCCGGCGCCGCCTGGCCGCTCACCCTGAGCTACGCCAAGGCCATCGGTGGCCTGCGCGCCGCCGGCATCAAGACCACCTTCACCGAAGAGACCGAAACCGACCTGTTCGGCGAGCAGGCCGTGCTCTGCGGTGGCGCATCGCAGCTGATCCAGTACGGCTTCGAGGTTCTCACCGAGGCCGGCTACCAGCCGCAGGTTGCCTACTTCGAGGTGCTGCATGAGCTCAAGCTGATCGTCGACCTGATGTGGGAGGGCGGCATCGCCAAGCAGCGTTGGAGCGTCTCCGACACGGCCGAGTACGGTGACTACGTCTCCGGCCCGCGCGTCATTGACCCGAGCGTCAAGGAGAACATGAAGGCCGTTCTCGCCGACATCCAGAACGGTGCGTTTGCCGAGCGTTTCATCAACGACCAGGACGCCGGAGCTCCCGAGTTCCTCGAACTGCGCAAAAAGGGCGAAGAGCACCCGATCGAGGCCACCGGCCGCGAACTGCGCAAGCTGTTCGCGTGGAACGCGTCCACCGACGATGACTACACCGACGGTTCCGTCTCCCGCTAGAGCACGCCTGTCGTAGCCGTCCGCATTTGATCGTGAAGAAGCCGTCGCGGTCAACAGAGCCCGTCTCTGCTGACCGCGGCCGTTGGCTCACGGCTGGTCGCGGGCGGTTTTTCGCGTTGGTGGCCATGTTCGGTGTTGTGCTGTACGCCCTCGTCGACGTGGTGTTGCAGTTCTTGCCGCCGTATTACAGTCCGATCAGCGACGCGGAGAGCAACCTCGCCGTAGGGCCCTACGGCTGGGCGATGAACGTCAACTTTCTGGGCCGGTTCGTGTCGACGCTGTGCGCCGTGCTCGTCATCACGTCGGTCGGGCGCCGCACGGCGCTGCGGCAGGTCGGGCTGGTCTTGCTCACTGTCGGTGGAGTCAGTTCCGCCGTGCTGGCTTTCTTTCCCACGGACATCGGCGACCACGGCGCCACTGTCGTGGGCACGGTGCACCTCGCGGTCGCCAGCGCCGGATTCGCCGCTGCGGTCGTGGCGATGGTGCTGCTTACGGTGTGGCTGGGAGGGGTTGCCGAGTTGCGTGGTGTGCGCACGGCCAGTCGGGTGACCGCGGGCCTGTCCGTGGCGGGTGCCGTCGCCCTGCTGGCGGCCCTTGTGGCCTTTCCGGGCGTTCTTGGCCTGGCCGAACGCGTCTGCCTGGTGGGCATGCTCGCCTGGGTCTTTGTGGTCTGTGCCGGCATCCGTCGTGGGTCGCCCACGCCGCCCCGTCCTGATCGCACGTTGAACACTCCGTGAACAGAATCGTGTGGGTAGCGTCCCGGGCGCGAATGTCCCCCAAGCTGGGGTAATGCCTGCACTCTCCCGACGTGACCTTTTCTCTGCCAGCCTCTTCGTCGTCGCCGGAGCCGCAGCGACGACCGTGACGGGGCAGAACGCTCCCGCGGCCGCCGTCGCCGATCCCGCGGCCACCCGATTCAGCCACGGTGTCGCATCTGGCGACCCCCTGCCCGACGGAATCCTGCTGTGGACACGCGTCACCCCGAGCCCCGCTGACGTGCCTGGTTCCGGCCTCGGTGCCGACGTGTCCGTGACCTGGGAGGTGGCCGAAGACTCCGGTTTTCTGCGCCAGGCCGCCTCGGGAACGGTCATCACCGGATCTGCACGCGACCACACCGTGAAGGTCGTGCCGACCGGCCTGCAGCCGGGCACCCGCTACTGGTACCGGTTCACCTCCGGAGGCGTGACCTCGCCGGTGGGGCGCACCAAAACGGCACCGGCGGCGGGCTCCCCCCTGGACCAGCTGCGGATGGGGGTCGTGTCCTGCGCGAATCTGCAGGCCGGCTTCTTCACCGCCTACCGGCACCTGGCCGACCGCGGCGACCTTGATGTGGTGCTGCACCTCGGCGACTACCTCTACGAATACGGAGTCGGCGAGTACCAGGCCCGCGACGTGGTCGTGCGACCGCACGACCCGCCCGTGGAAATGACGACGCTGGAACACTACCGTCGCCGGCATGCTCAGTACAAGGCCGATGCCGACCTGCAGGCACTGCACGCCGCCGTGCCCTTCATCGTGAGCTGGGACGACCACGAATCCGCCAACGACGCGTGGGAAGACGGTGCCCAAAACCATACCGAAGGGGCCGAGGGCGCCTGGACGGTGCGCAAGGCCGCATCGCAGCAGGCCTACGCCGAGTGGATGCCGGTGCGCTACGAGCTGGGCGGCGAACTCTACCGCCGGTTCAGCTTCGGCAGCCTCGCGAGTGTCTCCATGCTCGACCTGCGCAGCTACCGCAGCGAACAGGCCTCCAACGTGGCCAGCTCGGAGATCTCCGACCCCGACCGCACCATCACCGGCGCCAAGCAGATGGACTGGCTGCTCGACGGTTTCAGCCAGGCCGACACGCAATGGAAGTTGGTCGGCAACCCGGTCATGATCACCCCCGTCAGGTTCCCCTCCACGCTGTCCACCGCCGAAATCGGTGGCCTGCAGACCCTTCTCGGTTCCACCACGATCGACGGCGTGCCGTACAACATCGACCAGTGGGACGGCTACACGGCCGACCGCAGCCGTGTGGTGCGGCACCTGCGCGACCGGGGTATCAGCGACACGGTTTTCGTCACCGGCGACATCCACTCGGGTTGGGCCTGCGACATCCCTGCCGACCCGCTGACCTACCCCACGACAGGCACCTCCGTCGCCACCGAACTCGTGTGCACCTCGGTCACCAGCGACAACCTCGATGACATACTCGGCGTACCGCCGCGCACCGGATCCCTCGCGGTGGAGAACGCCGTGACAGCCGCCAACCCGCACGTCAAATACCTCGACTTCGACTCGCACGGGTTCTCGGTTCTCACTGTGACCCCGGCAGCGGTGCGCATGGACTGGTACGTGTTGTCCGACCGCACCAGCCCCATGTCCACCAGCTCCCTGTCTACGTCATTCCGCGTTGCCGCGGGCACCCAGAAGGTCGAGGCCATCGCATGAGCCGTTGCACTGTCGGCTCCGCCGACCGCCGTCAGTTCCTGAAGATCGCGGCCGGCGCCGGTGCCACCGTCTTGCTCTCCGCAGCGCCCGGCGCGGCCTGGGCTCAAACGCCCACCGCCATCGACTCTGCCGCCCGCACCCGGGTGTACGTGCTCGTGATTGACGGATGCCGCCCCGACGAGATCACGCCCGAACTGACACCGAGACTGCATGCGCTGCGAAGCAACGGCGTGAACTTTCCGGCGGCGCGAGCGCTGCCGGTGATGGAGACCATCCCCAACCACGTGATGATGATGACCGGAGTGCGACCCGACCGTTCCGGAGTGCCCGCGAACGCGATCTACGATCGGGCCGAGTCCGTGGTTCGCGACCTCGATCGACCCAGCGACCTGCGCTTTCCCACCCTGCTCGAACGGGTGCACGACCTCGGTCTGACCAGCGGGTCGGTGCTCAGCAAGGACTACCTGTTCGGAATCTTCGGCGAGCGCGCCACCTACCGGTGGGAACCGGCACCGATCATTCCCGTGAGTGGCCACGCCCCTGACCAGTTCACCATGGACGCGCTCATCGCCATGGTCACCGCATCCGACCCCGATCTGGTCTTCGCCAACTTCGGCGACATCGACCGGGTGGGTCACTCCGACGAGTCGGGCACATCGGTGAAAGCCGCGCGCCGGGCCGCACTGGCCCTCAGCGATGCCCAGATCGGCCGTTTCGTGGACTTTCTCGTGGCTGAAGGGCTCTGGGACACCAGCGTTTTCGTGGTCCTGGCCGACCACTCTATGGATTGGTCCCTCCCCACCCAGGTGATTTCCGTCGACCTGATCCTGCGTGCTCACCCGCACCTGCACGAGCAGGTCGTTGTCGGCCAGAACGGCGGCGCGGACCTGCTCTACTGGGTGGGCCTCGATGCCGGGCGCGAAGCCGGTCTGGCTGAGGTGCGGGCCCTCGTGGCCGCCCACGAGGGGGTGCTGTCCGTCTCAGAGCCGGCCGAGCTGCGCCTGGGGGTGGAAGCGGGCGACCTGGTGGCGTATTGCCGGGCCGGTTGGCGCTTCTCCGACCCGACGGTCGTCTCCAATCCCATCCCCGGCAACCACGGGCATCCAACGACTGAGCCCATTCCGTTCTTCATCGCCGGTGGCAGCCCACGGGTGCGCACGTCACTGACGCTGTCGGATGCGGCGCGAACCGTTGATGTGGCTCCCACCGTCGGTACCCTCTTCGGTTTGGCTGCGCCGCGGGGCGGCTACGACGGAACCGCGCGCACCGCGGCCTTCACTGATGGTGACATAGGGTAGAACCAGTGTTTGGGGGTTACCCCACGCATGAGGTCCTGTGCCCGGATGCACAGCTTGCCGTAGCTGAGCCCCGGTAGCCGGCGGTCTCGGTTGGGGGGCCAGTCGCTTCCCAATGCTGCACGGTGACCCATGAGTAGAAATCTTCCCGACGGGCTCAGCCCGCCCAACCTGAACGGCAGCGCGGAGAATCTCGCCCCGCCCAAGTACAAGATCATCGGACCCGGCCTGGTCGTGGCCGCCACCGGAGTGGGCGCGGCCGACATGGTCGCCACCCTCGTGGCCGGATCACGGTTCGGCTATGCGCTGCTGTGGGCCGTCATTCTCGGCGTGGTGCTGAAGATCGTGCTCGTGGAGGGCGCCGGCCGCTACACCCTCGCCACCGGCAAGACGATTTTCGAGGGCTGGCGTTCCCTCGGCAAGTGGACCACCTGGTACTTCGGCCCGTACATCATGCTGTGGGGCTTCGTCTACGGCGCCACGGCCATGTCCTCGGCGGCGCTCCCGCTCGCGGCGCTCTTCCCCGGGCTGCCGCTACCGGTCTGGGCCGTGATCATGGGCCTCGCCGGCCTGACCATGGTGTGGTTCGGCCGCTACGAAACGTTTGAGAAAATCACCGCCGTCCTCGTGGGCCTGATGTTCGTCACCGTCGTGGGCCTGGCCGCCATCGCCCGTCCCGACTTCGGCGCCATGGCCCGCGGACTGGTGCCCCTGATCCCCGAAGGCGGCGTGCTCTACACCCTGGCGCTGGCCGGGGGAGTGGGCGGCACCATCACCCTCGCCGCGTACGGCTACTGGCTGCGCGAAAAGGGCTGGTCGACGCCGCGCTGGATGAAGGTGATGCGCATCGACAACCGCATGGCTTACGTCATGACCGGAATCTTTGTGATCGCCATGCTCATTGTCGGCGCCGAAGTTGTCAGCGCCGCCGGGGTCACCCTCTCGGCCGGAGACCGCGGCCTGGTCGACCTGTCGACCGTGCTGAACGAAAAGTACGGCGTCGTCGTCGGAACCGCGTTCCTAGTGGGTTTCTGGGCGGCATCCTTCTCGTCGATCATCGGCGTGTGGAACGGTGTCAGCCTGATGTTCGCCGATTTCTGGGGCAACATGCGGGGCAAGGCCTCCGGTCACCCCGACACACGCGTCGGCGGCAAGTACTTCAAGTTCTACCTGCTCTGGCTGACCTTCCCCCCGATGATTCTGCTGCTGCTCGGCCAGCCGATCGGACTGATCCTCGCCTACGGCGTGCTCGGGTCACTGTTCATGCCGTTTCTCGCCGTCACCCTGCTCGGACTGCTCAACTCCAAGAACGTCGACAAACAGTGGCGCAATAAACTACCGACGAATATCGCCCTCGGCGTGTGTGCGCTACTGTTCGTGATTCTCGGCGTGCACCAGCTCGTGACGGCCGTGACACCCCTGTTCTCGTAGCGGAGGCCGTCGCGGCAAGCGCACCGGAGGCAAGCAAGATAATCTGAATGCATGACTGCCACACCGGACGACGATGCACTGAGCTGGGCCGGTGAAAACGATCCCACGCTCTCGGCCGACGGCGTCAACGCGCGGCCCGACCCGGCGCAGGGGCGGGCTGCGACGCCACCGACCACCGCAAACCCGGCGACCGTGTCCGAGGCCGACGCCGACGGTGGGGACATTGCGCCCGCGGCCGACGGCGTGCGGGGGTCGGCTGAGCTGGTGCTCACCGGCATCCTGGCCGGCATCTACCTGCTCTACACGATCGGGTGGTTCATCGGCGTGGGCCGCATCACGAATCCGGCCGGGGAGCCCGTTGCGGCGTTCATGTTTTCCCTCGGCACCTGGCTGGCCGTCGCGGCGCCCGCCGTCTGGTTCGGGGTCAGCTACGCGCTGACTGACGGCCGACCTCGCATTCGCCTAGTCTGGCTCATTCTCGGCGTGGTGCTGCTGGCACCGGTGCCCTTCATTCTGGGATCGGGGGTCGGCGCATGAGCGACACCGACGCCACGGTTGACGGCACAACAACGGATGCCCGCCGCCGGCCGCCGTTCTGGGTGACGGCAGTGATCACCATATTCTTCGGGCTGTTCTTCGCCTACGACCTCTGGGAGGCCGTAGGCAACCTGGTCGGCGTGAGCATCGCCGCCGGGGACCTCGACACGTCGCTGAACGTCACCGGCTGGGTGGTGCTGATCGGCGGAGTTCTGATTCCCATTGCCGTGTTCGGGCTGGCCTTCATGCTCGGTCGTCGCCGCACCGTCGTGGCGCAGGTACTGCTCTACGCGGGCGGGCTCTGCCTGAGCGCCGTGGCCTCCCTGAACTTATTCGTGATGTTCAACTTCGGCAGCCTCGTGATCTTGTCTGTGTAGCCTCGGAGGTCGTTCTCGTCAGGGGTCAGAGCACGCTGAGCAGCACCAAAGCGATCATCACGGCCTGGGCGATCAGGCGCGGCCAGAACGGGATCGCCAGCCGGCCGAACCGCTTCGGATTGCGGGCGGCGTAGGCATTGGCCGGGAACACCGCCACCAGGAACACCGCCAGCGCCACGCCTGCCGCGACCCGGGTGCCCGGCAGTAGCAGGCCGAGACCTCCGAAGATCTCGCAGAGCCCCGTGAAAATCACGAGGTTGACCGGGCTGAGCAGCCCCGTCCGGCGTAGCCGCGGCGGAATGATCGCGGCCATCGTGCGCCGGGCGCCGGGCAGAAAATGCAGCACTCCCATGCCCACGAATGCCACGGCGAGCACGGCGCGCAGCACGCCCTGCAGCAGGTCCCACGTCTCTTGGCTCATAAGTCCATTCTGTAGCCAGTAGGCTAAAACGGTATCTGGCGCCTCACGGTCGCGGCGCACAGTCCCTTGTTTGCTGCTATCGAAGGATCCGATTTCGTGTCGAAGCCCGTTGTCCTGATTGCCGAAGAACTATCGCCCGCCACCGTCGACGCCCTCGGGCCCGACTTCGACGTGCGCCACGTAGATGGAACGGACCGGCCGGCGCTCTTCGCCGAGCTGGCCTCCGCGCACGCCATCCTGGTGCGCTCGGCGACGAAAATGGATGCCGAAGCCATCCAGGCCGCGCCTCTGCTGAAGGTCATCGCCCGCGCCGGCGTGGGCCTGGACAACGTCGACATCAAGGCCGCCACCGCGGCCGGCGTCATGGTCGTGAACGCGCCGACGTCCAACATCATCTCCGCCGCGGAGCTGACCGTGGGCCATATCCTCAGCCTGGCCCGCCACATCCCGGCCGCCTCCGGCGCCCTCGCCGACGGACAGTGGAAACGTTCCAAGTACACCGGAGTCGAACTCTACGAAAAGACCATCGGCATCATCGGCCTGGGTCGCATCGGCGCGCTCATCACCGCGCGGATGCAGGCCTTCGGCACGAATGTGATCGCCTACGATCCCTACATCACCTCGGCTCGTGCCCAGCAGCTGGGCGTGACCCCGGTCACCCTCGACGAACTGCTCGCCCAGTCCGACTTCGTCACGATCCACATGCCGAAGACACCCGAGACCACCGGCATGATCGGTGAAGCCCAGCTCAAGATGATGAAGCCCACCGCTTTCGTTGTGAACGTCGCCCGCGGCGGCCTCATCGACGAAGACGCCCTGCA